>JAJYKH010000211.1 GCA_021788685.1 Deltaproteobacteria bacterium
CTTTGGAGCCCAGAACCGGGTCGATGAGCTCCTGGCGCGCCGCCTGCGCCGGGAGCCCCTTGCCTACATCCTGGGGGAATGGGAATTCTGGTCCCTCCCGTTCGAGGTGACTCCGGCGGTGCTCATCCCGCGGCCGGAAACGGAGCTTCTCGTCGAAACCGCCCTGGAAGCCCTGAAGCCCGCCTCCGGCCCCCTCCGCCTCCTTGATCTGGGCACCGGCAGCGGCATCATTCCCGTGGTCCTTGCCCGGGAGCTCCCGCTCGCCTCAGTCTACAGCCTGGACTGCTCGCTGGCCGCCCTCACGGTTGCCGCCCGCAACGCCAAGCGGAACGGAGTTGGCGGCCGGGTCCGCTTCGTCGCCTCTGACTGGCTGGCGGGAATCCGCCGCCAGCCGGTTTTCGATGCGGTCGTTTCCAATCCCCCCTACATCGATTGCCAGGCCGTGCCGGGTCTGCAGCCGGAGGTGCGGGATTTCGAGCCGCACCTGGCCCTGAACGGCGGGCAGGGCGGGCTCGAGATCATCGCGCGCCTCTGCGGGGAGATCGCTGGCGTGCTCAAACCGGGCGGCCGGCTGTTCATGGAGATCGGCTTCGACCAGGGGGAAACCGCCGCGGCCCTTTTCGCGGCGGCCGGCGAGTACGATGACATCCGGGTCCGCCGCGATTACGCCGGCCACCCCCGCGTCCTGGAGGCGAGGAGGGCAGGTTGAAAACTGAAGGTTTTTTAGGCTGAAGTCCGAAGGGTGAAGACCGAAGGCCGCTGGATGAAGATGAGCTGAAGGGCAGAGCTGATGCTTGACGGCTGCCCGGTGGCTGTTGGTTTCTGAAAGCTCTCAGCTTCTTCAATTCAGCTCTTGCCAATCCGGCCGAAATACAGAACTATCCGCGGAATCGTTTTTGTCTGCGAGGAGGCGGCCGATTCCTCTCCTGTGGGCATATCCCCCGACCACCTGAAAAAAGGATTTTGTCGGCCCATGGATAAAATCGTCATCGAAGGCTGTCGTCCCCTGAAGGGGGAGGTCGCCATCAGCGGCGCCAAGAATGCCGCCCTGCCGCTCATCACCGCCACTTTGCTCACTTCCGGGTGGCACACCCTGCACAACGTTCCCGACCTGCGCGATACTCGCACCATCCTGGCCCTGCTGGCCTCCCTCGGCGCCAAGTGGGAGCGCCAGGGGACCACCGTCCGCATCAATTCGGACAAAATCGAGAATTTCGAGGCCTCCTACGATCTGGTCAAGACCATGCGCGCCTCGGTGCTGGTCCTTGGCCCGCTTTTGGCCCGCTTGGGCCGGGCCCGGGTTTCGCTGCCAGGAGGCTGCGCCATCGGCGCGCGGCCCATCGATCTCCACGTCCAGGCCCTGGCCAAAATGGGGGCGGATTTCACCCTGGAGGGCGGGTACGTGGACGGCTCGGTCAAGGGCCGATTGACCGGCAGCACGGTCTATTTCGACATTCCCACCGTCACCGGCACCGAGAACATCCTGATGGCGGCCGTCCTGGCCAAGGGCACCACCATCATCAAGAACGCGGCCAAGGAGCCGGAGATCGGCAACCTCATCGACATGCTCACCGCCATGGGCGCCCGCATCAGGGGGCGGGACACCGACCTGCTCCAGGTGGAAGGGGTGAAGAAGCTCCGGCCGGCGGAAGGGGTAACGATCATTGCCGACCGGATCGAAACCGGCACCTACCTCATCGCGTTGGGAGCGGCAGGGGGAGAGGCCAAGATCACCAACTGCGACCCCTCTCTGCTGCCGTCCCTGCTCGAGAAGCTGCGGGTGGCGGGGGTGGAGATCGAAGAAGGCCGAAGCTGGATCCGGGTGGGCCGGACCGGGCACCTGCGCAGCATCGATATCAAGACCATGCCCTTTCCCGGGTTTCCCACCGACCTTCAGGCCCAGATCATGGCTCTCATGACGCTGAGCCGGGGATTGAGCGTGATCACCGAGACCATTTTCGAGAACCGTTTCATGCACGTGGCCGAGCTGCGCCGGATGGGGGCCGATATCCGGGTGGACGGCCACAGTGCCATCGTCAACGGCCACGGCCGGCTGCTGGGCGCCCCGGTCATGGCCACCGACCTGCGCGCCAGCGCCTCGCTGGTGGTGGCCGCCCTGGCCGCCGAGGGCACCACCGAAATCTCCCGGGTCTACCACCTGGACCGGGGGTACGAGGACCTGGAAGGCAAGCTGACCCGGCTCGGGGCCGTCATCCGCAGAGTCAAAGAAACCCAATGAAAAATGAAGAATGCTGGGCCAAGGCATTCTTCATTCTCAATTCTTCATTGCTTCACTGCAGCACCCATTTGCCATTCTCGCGGCAGGCGGTGGCTTCGGTCTTTTCAGTCTTGCCGTTCACATCGGAGAGGAGGTTCACCTTGCGGCATGGCTTGCCCTCGGCCTGGTAGGCGGGTTGGGGGGTGACCTGGTACCGGTTGCCCGTATCGGGATTCGTCCAACTCGTCGTCTGGTTGGAGGGGGTGCTCTCCAGGGCCTGGTTCAGCTTGGTCCGGTCGGACTTCTCCATCTGGTTGCCGACGATGTAGCCCAGGACGCCGCCGATGGCGCCACCCAGGAGCGTCGCCTCGGCGCTGCGGCCGATCACCCCGCCCAGCACCGCCCCGCCCGCGGCCCCCGCCGCCGCCCCTTTCTCCTTCTTGCTCGCCTCTTGCCACTGGGCGCAGGACGTGGCGAGGACGAGCATTCCGATCACGAAAAGAACGATGATCCGGCGCAGCATGATTCCCCTCCGTTGTGATGGTGAATGGAGTGGTCCGCCACCAGGCTCCCGGCGCGGTCCATGAGCCAGCAACAATGAGGCACAACGCACGGGCCTTCTTTCTTATCTTCAAGATCATGGGGGCGGCATGTCAAGTGGCGGCCCGAAAGGGATCGGACAGAGAAGGGGAAACCGGTGAAAATGCCGAACCCGGCCGTTTGGGATTACCATGGCATCCGGCCTGCGGCCGGGCTATGATGAGCCGGCTCCATTTCGCGTCAATATCAAACGATTTTCGACCAAACGATCCAAACTGGTGGTGCCAGCGCATGCCGATCCGCTTCATCCACACCGCCGACATCCACCTGGGGAAGACCTACCGCAACTCGCCGGGGGAGAGCGAGCGGTACGAGGATTTCTTCCGGTGCTTCGACGGGATCGTGGCCGACGCCCTTGCCGAACGGGTCGATTTCGTCCTCATCGGCGGCGACCTCTTCCACACCGGCCAGATTCTGCCCCGGACCTTCGCCCGTACCATCGCCAGCCTGCAGCCCCTCAAGGACGCCGCTATCCCCTGCATCGCCATTGAGGGGAACCACGACTGGATTCACCGGCGCGACAACATCTCCTGGATGGAAGCCCTGTCGCACATGGGCTACCTCCGCCTCCTGCGGCCGGGCCGGACCGCCGAGGGCGGCTACCGCTTCGATCCGTTCGACCATGAGGCCGGGATCGGGGGGCGGGTCGAGATCGGCAGCCTCGCCATCTACGGTCTCGGCTACATCGGCGCCCAGGCGGGCAGTCACGTGCCGCGCCTCTGCGAGGCGGTGACCACCGCCAACAACCTCCTCCTCTTCCACGTCGGGATCTGGAAATACTCGCCGGTCGAGATCGGCAATATGACGCTTGAGGAGGCCCATCCCCTGGCCGAGAGGTTCGGCTATGTCGCCCTGGGGCACGGTCACAAGCCGTACGTGATCGAAACCCCGGCCGGGCGGCCGTATGCCTTCAACCCCGGCGCCCCGGAGCGGGTCAACTTCGGGGAGGAGAAGTACAAAAAGGGCTACTATGTGGTGACTTTCCAGGAAGGGAGGTTCACGCCCGAGCTCCGCCCCACCGTCCCCCGGCCGATGCTGGTGGCGACGGTCGATCTCGACGGGGCGGCCACTCCCGAGGAGGCGCTCTCCCGCTTCCGGGGGCAGCTGCAGGAAAAAATCGAGCCCGGGGACCCGCGCCGCCCGCTTCTGGAGCTGAAGCTCGCCGGCCGGGTGGGGTTCCATCCCTTCGAGCTGGGCCGGGAGCGGCTGCGGCTGGTGCTCGATGAGGTTGCCGCCCCCCTGCACGTGGAAATCAAGAACCACCTGTCGCAGGCCGCCCGCACCGCGGAGGGAAGCAGCACGAGGTCTCTGGCCGAGATCGAGCGGGAGGTGCTGCACGAATTGATCGGCGCCCACGAATCGCTGCAGGGCCGGGAAGAAGAGATTGCCCGCCTGGCGCTGGCCATCCGCGACCTGGTTCTCAAGGGCGAAGTGGATGACGAGGAGCTGCTCGCGCTCCTCCCGGAAGAATGAAACGGGAAGCGGAGCACGCCACATGCAAATCCTCTCGGTAAGCCTCAGGAACATCAAGGCACATCGCGACACGGAGCTCCGGTTCGTGGGCGGCATCAACGTGCTGGCCGGGGCCAACGGGGCGGGCAAGAGCACCGTCTTCGAGGCGATCGGCTATGCCCTGTTCGGGGTGGATGCCCGGGACTTCGTGGGCAACATCGAGCGGTTCGTCGCCATCGGCGCCAGGAAAGGGGAGATCGCGGTCACCTTCGCCGCCGATGACGGGGAGGTGTACCGGATCAGCCGCGGGGTCGGCGCCGGGGCCAGGTGGCTCCTGGCGAAGGAAAGCCGCGGCCTCTTCGAGGTTGAGGAGCACGCCGGCGCCCCGGAAACCGAGGCCCGGCTAAAAGCGTTGCTCGGGCTCGACACGGGCCGGTCCCTGGCCGATCAGTTCAAGCTGGTGATCGGCCCCTTCCAGCATGAGTTCCTCGGCCCCTTCGTCCTCAAGCAGCCGGTCAAACGGCAGGAGGCTTTCGACGAGATCCTCGGGATCGATGCCTGGCGCAAGACCTACAAGGGGACCAGCACCCTCCTCAAGTCCGCCGAAAACAAAATCGAGGTCCTGGAGGCGGAGATCAGGGTCATGGAGGAGCAGCTGACCGTGCTCCCCGGGCGGGAAGGGGAGCTAGCCGGCCTCCTCGCTCGGGCGGACGAGGGGCGGCAGACCCTGGCCGGAATGGAAGAGGGGCTGCAGGCAACGGAAAAGCAGCTCGCCGCTCTCGAGGTCGCGGAAAAAGGGATCACCCTCCTCCGCACCGAGATCCAGGTCCTGGCCAACCGGATCCGCGACGGCGAAGGGAAGATTGCCGAGCAGCAGAAGCGGGTGCAGGAAGCGGAGCAGGCGCAGGCGGTCCAGGAGAAGACCCGGGCGGGCCGCGAGGCCTTCAATGCGGCGGAAAAGGGCCTCGCTTCCCTGCGGGGGCGGGAGCGGCAGCGGCGGGCTCTCGAAAAGGAAGTGGCCGCCCTGGAGCAGGAGAGCGGCCGCCTGGCCCAGGCCGCGTCCCACGAGGCCCGGGAAGTGGAGAACGGTGCCTCCCGGCTGGCGGAAGAGGAGCGATGGCTCAACGAGACCCGCCTGTCGTTGGCCGCGGACGAGGAATTGGTGCAGGCGGCGATCCGGCTGCCGGAGCTCCG
>JAJYKH010000212.1 GCA_021788685.1 Deltaproteobacteria bacterium
GTGCAGGGCGTGGCTCCCCGGCTGGCCCAGATCGAGCCCCAGGCCCGCGCCGGAGAGCCCGTAGGTGTTTTGGCCGGTGGCGGTGGCGATGGTGAGGCTGCCGGCATCGTGGTGCAGGCGGATGCGCCCGGTGTCGAGAAAGGCGGAAAGCTGGAGGTCTCCCCAGGGGGTGCCACCCGGCACGTCGTATCCGAAATCCAGGCCGGCGAGCCAGCCCTCGTCGCCTTGGCCCTCGCCCAGCGGATAGGCACGGAGCCCGAGCGGGCCGCCAAGGAAAAACTGCTCGGAGGAATCGAGGTTCTGCTGGGTCCATTGGGCGGAAAAGCGGCCGAGCAGGGTGAAGCGCGCCGGCAGCTGCTGGAGGCGGGAGAGGTTCAGGTTGATCTTGGAATACCTGCCCTGGGTCCGGAGGGTGGCGGCGTCGGCAGCCTCGTCCGCGAGCACCCGCGAGAGATCGAGATCGCCGTACGTGAGCCCCACGCTCCCGCCGGTGAGTCCGCCGCCGCCCCAGGGGTCCAGCCTGTTCCCTTGGAGGGCCAGGGTGAAAGCATCGATGCGCCGGTCGCGCAGGGGGCCGGCACGGCTGTCATCCCGGAGGGCTTTGTGGCCGAAGTCGAGGACCCCCTTGAGGTTGAGCGCCCGGGTGCGGACGATGGGGTAGGCCAGCCCCGCCA
The DNA here is from genome assembly GCA_021788685.1 of Deltaproteobacteria bacterium. Classification (GTDB taxonomy): domain Bacteria; phylum Desulfobacterota; class Desulfobulbia; order Desulfobulbales; family UBA5123; genus JAJYKH01. The sequence continues at coordinate 675 of JAJYKH010000212.1, forward strand.
GGAGAATCCAGGATTGGCCGTCAAACCCGGCGGCCTCGCCGCTCCCTTCGACCACCTCGTAGCGCAGCAGGGTTGCCCCGAGGCCGGCCCGCAGCCCCCGAGCTCCGAGGGGAAAGTCATACCCCAGGCGGGCCAGCTGGAGACCTCCACTCGCGGTGGCGGAGAGGTTGACCTGATCTCCATAGCCGCAGGGGTCGTTGAGGGAAAGAATCGTGCTCGCCTGCGCCTGTCCGGTGCTGTCGTTCCCGTAGTTGTCGGCCCAGACACTCCCGGTCAGGAGCGGTCCCTCCCTGGCATCGACCACGGCACGGGTGGTCCCATTTTCGCTGCCGCGCTCCAGCCGGGCGCTGGCATGGAGGCCGGGCAAATCGTTCATCAGGAGCAGAGCCCGCTCGAGCTTCTCCTGCCGCACCTCCCCACCCGAAGGGGCCGCTGCTTCTGCCATTGCCGCCAGCCGCCCGGGGGCGAGGCGGGCGCCTTCCGCGAGCGCGATCCGCCAGCCGCCGCCACCGGACTCCAGCTTCCCTTCGAGGATCGCGATCTCGATCCTGCCTGCCGTCACGTCCTGGCGTGGCAGGTAGGCCCTGGCCAGCGGCCATCCTCTGGATCGCAGATAGGCGGTGACCTTGCTGGCGAGGCCCTGCAAGCCGGTGAAGTCGAGATCCGTCCCGACCCCATCCCGGACCAAGGCCTGGAGCTCGGTTTCGGGCACCAGGTCCGCCGCCCCGCTGAAGCGGATTTGCCGCACCGGGATTTTCACCGCTCCGATGTCCGCTAAGGCCGGGCGGACCGCTTCGAGGGGCCCTTTCTTCGGCAAGGCCCCGGTCATTCCCGATTCCAACCGCTCCTGCTGGCGGAGCAGCGCGCCGGCATCCGGCGGGGTCTGAGCAACCGCCGGTGCAACTGGAGCCAGCAGGAAAATCGGAAGGATTCGGGCCGTAATCTTCAGCACGCGGTTTCCCCGGAGGTTTGCCTCAACCCATCAGCGCAGGATGGTACCGAACGATTCCTTCCTCAGCTGGTTTTGCATACGGTACTTGAACGGTTTTCATAAAGTATATTCATCCAAAAATGATCAACTTCTTTCTCATGTAACCATTGGCACTTTCATGATTTTAATCTGGTTACGATCTCCAACGGTAAAACCAGAGATCCCGCCTCCCTATTTACTCCCAAGCTACTTAAATATCACTCTAAATTTATCAATCCATTCTGGGGATGCATATCAGGCAACGCCTCCTCCGCAGAAAGCGCTTGCTGGGCAGGGAGGAAAAACAGTCGGTCACTGCATGCAATCGGGCGAAAGGAAGCAGAAGGTGAGGAGTGGAGGGCTCGCGGGGAGCGGATGCCCAGGCAGAGCAGAATGATCGGGATTTGGCGCTCGGATCAGCGGGAGGAGTGGAGCGGGCGAAAAAAAGAGGCGGCCCGGGGGCCTCCTCTTCGGATGCATCATTATGGGAAAAAACCTCCGGCCAGCGTGGACCGGACTGCGGATTGGCTCCGTGCCGTCCCGGTCCACCGGGAAGCACTCCCAGCAGCCGGCGGTTGCTGAACCGCCGCCCGCCTTGGCGCTGATGGCGAACGGGCCGGTGTAATCAACCGGCCGTCTTGAGTCCGATGCCGCCCTGGCGGGCCAGCACCTGGCGGCCCGGATAGGGCCGGAAAATCTTGCGGGGGCATTTCTCCACGCAGACCTCGCCGCAGCCCGGGCCGTGGTCGAGGCACTTCTGCTGATCGACCTTGATGAGGCCGTCCGCCAGGCTCACCGCCCCGGCGGGGCACTTCTTGACGCACATCTGGCAGGAGATGCAGCCCACCTGGCAGAGCTTGGTAACGTTCTTGCCGAGCTCCTTGGTGCTGCAGGGCACGTACACCCGGGCCTTCACCGACATGAGCTCGATCACCTTCTTGGGGCAGGCCCGCACGCAGGAGCCGCAGCCCACGCACTTGTCGGGGTTCACCACCGGCAGGCTGTCCACCATCGTGATCGCCCCGAAGGGGCAGCTGGCCGCGCACTCGCCCAGCCCGATGCAGGAGTACTGGCAGGCGGACGGGCCGCCGAAGCCCAGGTTGGCCGCGGTGCAGGAGGCGAAGCCGATGTACTGGTGCTTGTGGCTCACCCGCCCCTCGACCCGCGAGCAGCGCACGGTGGCGACCATGTCCTCCACGGCCGCCATCTTCTTGCCGGTGATCTCGGCCACCTTGGCGGCCACCGCCTCCTTGCCCGGGAAGCAGAGATTGGGGGGCACCTCGGGGTCGTTGACCACCGCGATGGCGTAGCCCTCGCACCCCGGATAGCCGCAGCCGCCGCACTGGGCGCCGGCCAGGGAGTGGAGGACCGCTTCGATCTTGGGATTAACCTCCACGGCGAACTTGTGGGCTGCCAGGGCGAGGCCGATGCCGAAAACGAGGCCGATGCAGCCGAGCAGCGCGACGCCGCCCAGGGCGAGCTTAATCAGGGTCGGATCCATGGCTACCACCGATACTCCATTAGAACAGGTTCAAGCCCGAGAAACCGAGGAAAGCCAGGGCGAACTGGCCGGCCACGATAAAGGCGATGGGCACGCCGCGGAACGACTTGGGCACGTTGGCCAGCTCCATGCGCTCCCGCACCGAGGCCATGAGGTAGAGGGCGAGCAGGAAGCCGCCGCCCGCACCCAGCGCCAGCATGAGGGTTTCGAAGAAGTTGTATTCGTTGTTCGCCAGAATGAGCGGCACCGCGAGGATGACGCAGTTGGCGATGACCAGCACGAGGTACACGCCGAAGGCGTTGAACAGCACCGGGTTCACCTTGCGGAGGATGGTGTCCACCGCCTGCACCGTGAGCGATACCAGGCCGATGAAGATCACGATCTGCAGGAAGCCCAGGCCGTAAGGTTTCAGCACGAACTGGTAGAAGAACCAGCTCATGATGGCGCTCACCACCATGACGATGGTGAAGGTGACGCCCATGCCCTTGGCGGTGTCCCGCCGCTTGGAGGTGCCGAAGAAGACGCACAGCCCCAGGTACTTGGTGAAAACGAAGTTGTTGATCAGCAGCGCGCTCACCAGGATGGAGACGAGAAAGCCCAGGTAGGGCTTCATCACCTTGAAGCTCTCGGCCGCCCCGGGCCCTTCCGTAAGCTTCACCACGTGGGTGTGGCTGGTGTTGAGGGGCTCGGCAAAGGTGAGGGTGGCGGTCCGGCTGTCTTCACCGACCTTGATGCCGGTGATCGTCAGCCGGATGTCGGGATCCTCTTCCTCGTAGACCACGAAGTTGGCCGGGTTTCCCACCACCGCCTTGTCCATGGGCTTGCTGAAGGTGACGGTGATCGCCTGCTTGCCAGAAAAGGCGGTGGAGGCCACCACGCCGGCCCGGGCGAGCACCGGCATCATGAGCAAGGTAAGCACCAGGGGCAGCGCGCGCAACGCCGTCTTGGCCATCCGGTTCACCGAGCCCGGCCCTGCCTGGCCGACCGACAGCGACCGAGACCGGAGCAGCGCGGCCTGGGCCTTCTGCTCCTTGGCCCGGCGGTAGACCGCTTCGATGTAGTTGAAGAAGCCCATCATCAGCCCCACGCAGAAGAAGCCGGCGGTGGGCAGGACGAAGAAGAGGAGCGGCCGGAAGCCCAGCACGTCGTATCCGAGGATCGACCCCATCCCCAGGAGCTCGCGGACGAAGCCAATGGCCATCATCCCGAACATGAAGCCGAGCCCCATGCCGACCCCGTCCCAGAAGGAGGCGGAGAGCTTCTCCTTGCAGGCGAACATCTCCAGCCGCATGGTGATGATGGCGAAGGCCACGATGAGCTTCACGAAGATCCCCATTTTGGCGTAGGCGGTCGGAAAATAGGCCGCGAGCACCATGTCGATCACCGTCACCCAGGTGGCGATGGTCAGGGTGTAGGTGGGGATGCGGATCCGGGGATGGATCCAGTCCTTGATCAGGGAGATGGTGCAGCTCGAGAAGACCTGCACGAAGAGAACGGCCACCCCCAGCATCAGGCCGTTCATGACCGTGGTGCTGATGCCCACGGCCGGGCACATGGAGAGAACCAGCCGGAAAATGGGGTTCTCGTTCAGGATGCCGTTGGTGACCAGTTGCAGGTTGGTTTTGTTGGTTGCCATGGAAAGCCTCCGGGAAGACGGCGGTCCTGCCCTAGAAGGGCACGGCGATGCCCTGTTCCTTGATGATGCGGTCGAGAATCGCCAGCCGGTAGGCGAATTTCTTGACGATGCCCTTGACGCCGCTGGTCACCGCGCGGCTCGAAATGGTGGCGCCGGTGAGGGCGTAGATGTCCTTGTCCTTGTATTTCGACTCGACCGCCGCCACCTGTTCCGGCCCCATCCGGCCGGTCTTGCCGGCTTCGAGGGCGGCGCGGTATTCGTCAGGCAGGGGCACCTTGGCCACTTCCAGCTTCTTCAGGTGCTCGAAGTCCTTGTCCTGGAACTGGTTCTTGAAGTAGTCCTGGGCGATCTCGGCGCCGAGTCCCGGATCTTCCTCCTGCTCCATGATCTCCAGGCCGCGGATGGTCAGGTCCGGCGAGAGGGCCAGCATCACCTTGACGAACCCCTTGAACCCAGGGAACCCGCCCGGCAGGAGATAGGCCTGGAGCTTCCCCCCGTCGGTCACGGCGATGGTCTGGTCGGCAAAGCGGACCGGCTTCTCCGGCCCGACCGCCGCGGCGATCGCCTTCTGCCGCGCGGCCTCGTCCGTCGCCTGCTCGGGCGCGAGCGTCACGTCATGCCTGGCGAGGAGCTTCCCGTCCAGGTCGATGGTGAGGAAGGCCCAACCACTGTCAC
>JAJYKH010000213.1 GCA_021788685.1 Deltaproteobacteria bacterium
GCGCGGCATTCCAGCCCCAGCACCTCCGGGGAGAGGGCGGGGTGCCCGCCGGCGTTCTCGGTGATGCTCACTGCCTGCAGCCGGCCGTCGGCCGCCGCTTCCCGGGCGAAGGCCAGGGTCTGGGCGTACTCCTTGCTCCGGCCGCTCCGGCCGGGCACCAGCTCGAAGGTGAGGGTGAACTGGCCGGGGTCGAGCAGGGAGCGCCGGAAGGAGGAAGAAGGGGCTTTTTCCATGGAAGGATGGGAAGGATGTATGGTATGGAATTGAAACGGGTGCGATCACCCGTCCTTCCCAACCACAGAAGTACACCATAACGCCGAATGCGGCCCCGGGCAACCGGCGCCCCCTTTTTCCATGGGCTTTCCTCTTTTCCTCATCCTGGCCGCCTATCTGACTACCCGCCTCATGGACATGGGTCTGACCGCCCTCAACCTCAACCACCTGGCGGCCCACGGCGACGAAATCCCCCCGGGGTTCGAAAAAGAAATCGACCAAAGCGTTCTCACCACCATGCGCCGGTATGGCCTGGAGTCGGGCCGCTTCGGCCTGATCGCGGCCGGTTTCGATCTCCTGGTGGTGCTGGCCTTTTTCTTCGGCGGCCTCCTCGACCGGTACAACAGCTGGCTCGCCGTCCGGGAGTGGCCCCTGCTCTTGGCCGGACCGGCCTTCTTTCTCTTCCTGGCCTACGCCCAGACCCTGCTCAGCGCCCCATTCGGCCTCTACCGCACGTTCGTGATCGAAAAACGCTACGGCTTCACCACCCAGACCCTCCGCCTGTGGCTTCTCGACCTCCTCAAGGGGGTGCTCCTCACCACCCTCCTTGCCGGGCTGCTCCTCGGGGGCTCCTTCTGGCTGATCGAGAAGCTTCCCGGGTCCTGGTGGCTGGTGGTCTGGCTCTTCTTCCTCGCGTTCTCCGTCTTTCTCCTCTACCTCTCACCGCATGTGATCGAGCCGCTGTTCAACACTTTCACCCCCATTGCCGACGAGGAGCTGGCCCGCCGCCTCCGGGAAACCATGGCCCGGGCCGGGATCAGCGTCGACCGGGTGGTCGCCATGGACGCCTCCCGGCGGAGCACCCACAGCAACGCCTACTTCAGCGGCATCGGCCGAGTGAAGCGCATCGTTCTCTACGACACCCTGCTCGCGGCCAACAGCCGCGACGAGATCGTGGCGGTGCTTGCCCATGAGGCGGGCCACTGGCGAAAGAAACATCTGCTCAAGAGGCTGGCGGCAAGCCAGCTCCTCGCCCTGGGCGGTTTGTATCTCGCCTTCCGGCTGACCCAAGGGGAGCTGCTCACGTCCTGGTTCGGGCTGGGGGAGCCGACCCTCTACGGCAAGCTCTTGCTGGCCGGGTTCCTGGGCAGCATCGCCGCCTTTCCCCTGGAGCCCCTGGCGAGCTTCTTCTCCCGCCGCCACGAGCGGGAGGCGGATGATTTCGCCGTCCGCCTCACCAGCTCCCCTGAAGCCCTGGCCAGCGCCTTCGTCAAGCTGGCAAAGGACAATCTCTCCAACCTCCACCCTCACCCCTGGTACGCCGCCTTCTCTTACAGCCACCCGCCCCTCCCGGAGCGGGTCGCGCGGCTGCTCGGGGCCAGGTAGGAGCATGGCGATCCCCTTCTGGCGCCAGGCCGCGGAGGTCTTCGACCGCCGGGCCACCGAATACGACCGGTGGTTCGAGGAAAGCCTCCTCTTCGCGATCGAGCTGGCCGCCCTGCGTGACCTGGCGCTGCCCCTGCCCGCTCCCCGGTGCGAGGTGGGGGTGGGCCCGGGCCGCTTCGCCCAGGCCCTGGGGGCCAGCATCGGCTTCGATGCCGCCCTGGCCCCGCTCGCCCTGGCCCGGGAGAGGGGGATTGCCCCGGTGCAGGCCATCGGCGAGGCGTTGCCGGTGCGCGCCGGGGCGCTGGGCACTATCTTCCTGCTCTTCACCCTCTGCTTCATCGAGGAGCCGCCGCGCATCCTCCGCGAATGCGCCCGCGCCCTGCAGGCAGACGGGCTTCTCGTGGCAGGGAGCATCCCGGCGGCCGGGGCGTGGGGCCGGCTGCTGCGCACCAAACAGGAGCAAGGCCACCCCTTCTACCGCCACGCCCGTTTTTATGAACCGGCCACTATCGAAGGCTGGCTGCAGGCGGCGGGGCTGACCATGGTCGCCTCCCGCTCGACTTTGTTTCAGCCACCGGAGCGGCTTCAGGGCGTGGAGGCCTCCCGGCCGGGCCTTGACCCCGGGGCGGGGTTCGTGGTGCTCGCCGCGGCGAAACGGTCATGACCGCAGGAAGGATGTTTTTTTCGATTCGGAGACAAACGGAAAAGCCCGGGGCAAAATCCCCGGGCGCAGGCGGAAGGGGCTACTCGTCGATCCAGTGACGGCGCTCTTTGAGAAACTCGGAAATGAGGAAGGCGGAGCCGCTCACGATGATGGCGGTGGCGGTGAGGGCGGAAATCAACCCCAGATGGTTCTTTTTCCCGGACGCCGCAGATGGCAGCTCATGCCGGCAGAAACGGCAGAAGATGGCAGCCTTCTTGATTTTTTCCCCACAAAAGGGGCAGGGACGGCTGGACATAATGAGATCTTATAGCCCGAAGACGGCCCATTGTCAAGCAACCCCACCAACCGCGCCTCCTCTGCGGGTCTTCCTTTTTTGCCGAGCGAGATGACAGCCAGCCCTAATGAGGCTATATTGAACAACCTCAAGCGCTCTGCTAGAGTAAGAAGAAGCGCGTTGCGGAACGGCCCCAAAAATCAATGGTCGGCATGCCCTGCCACCGCTGCCCGGGGAGCTCTTGATCGATGTCCGTGATCATTCCTGCCGAACCGGAGCTGGTCCACGCCTGCCGAATCCTCTTTGGCAGCGAGCTGCAGGTTAACCGGGACTTCCTTGAGTATCTCCAGCTTCAGGGGGTCAAAAGCGCCTTTCGCAGAAAGGCCCTGGAAACCCATCCCGACCGGGTGGCTATCGAGGGCGCCCTGGCGCAGGACCGGCACGCCGCCCTTTTCCGGGAGGTCCAGCAAGCCTACGAGCAGCTGAGCGCCTTTCTGAATGCCCGGGAAAAGGGGTATCGCCTGCCGCCGCTTCGCCCCTTCGCCGACCCGGCCTTCTCCTTTACCGCCAGCAGGAGTCCTCGCAACGGCACATCGCAGGAGGGCTTCCGGGGCGGTTTCCGCAGGCAACCCGGGCCGGAACGGTCCGGGGGCATCCGGAACGGGAGCCGGCCCCCGGGAGAACGGTTCTACGAGGGTCCCCTGCCCCAACGGCCCCTGCTCTTCGGCCATTACCTTTACTATTCCGGCATGATCACCTGGCGGATGATCATCCAGGCCCTCATTTGGCAACGGATGCAGCGGCCGCGCCTGGGGCAGCTGGGCCAGCGTTTCGGGTGGCTCACCACCGAGGGCGTCCTGCAGGTTCTCCGCGACAGCAGGTATTCCCGGCCTTTCGGGCAGACCGCCCTCGACCTGGGGCTCCTGAACGAACGGCAGCTCAAGATCCTCCTCTTCCAGCAGAAGCGGCTCCAGAAAAAAATCGGCGAGTTCTTCCTCCAGGAAGGCATCCTCACCCCCGCCCAGCTCAACGACCTCCTCGCCCGCTGCCAGGAGCATAATGCCCGCCTGGCCGCCGCCGTCTTCAGCACTCGGTTCTGAAGTTGTGATCTACAACAACCTGATCTACCTCCTGGTGGTCATCCTCATCCTGACCACCAGCTCCGTTCCGGAAGCGCCGCGGGTGGAGCCCGGCCTCGCCCTGCTCCTCTTTCTCGCCAAGGGGCTGCTCTATCAGCAGCTCGCCCACCGCGCCTTCCGCCGTCAATCCGTGGCCCGGGCCTCCCGCTATTTCGCCACCGAGCAGAAGCTCTCCATCCTGGCCATCCTTTTCTTTGCGGTGGACGTCTACTTTCTCGACCTCCAGTATTACCTGGCCCGGCTGCCGTTTGCCGCCAAGGTGGAGTCCCTGACCGCCCTGGGCGGCCTGCTGCTCTTCTTCGCCTACTTGGCGGTCCTCTGGCTCGAAGCCCGGCCGCGCTACGAGGAGGTGTTCGGCCGCCGGTACACCCCGCGCGCCTTTCTCCTTTCCAATCTCAAGATCAACCTGCCCATCGTCCTGCCCTGGCTGCTGCTCAGCATCATCTATGACCTGCTGGGGCTGGTGCCGGTGCCCGCCCTTCAGAGGGCGCTCGCCTCCCCTTGGGGGGAGCCGGCGGTCGTTCTCCTGTTCTTTCTCCTCCTCGCCATCACCTTCCCCCTGCTCATCGTGCGGCTGTGGAACTGCCGCCCGCTCCCCGCCGGCCCCACCCGGGCCCACATCGAGCACATCTGCCGGCGGGACGGCCTCACCTACCGGGAGATCATGACCTGGCCCCTGTTCGAAGGACGGACGCTCACCGCCGGCATCATGGGCCTGACCAGGAGGTTCCGCTACCTGCTCATCACCCCCGCCCTCATCGAGGCCCTGGATCCGGATGAAATGGAAGCGGTGGTGGCCCACGAGATCGGCCATGTCAAGCTGTATCACCTGCCGCTCTATCTCCTGCTGTTCCTGGGCTTCGGCCTCCTGGCCCAGCTGGCGAGCTATCCTCTGCTCAGCCTCATCCTGGGCTCGGGGCTCTTTTACCGGACCTTGCAGGAAACGCACCTCGATCCGGGCGGGGCGCTGGGCACCGTGAGCATCGTGGCCATCTTTCTCCTGATGCTCGTCTATTTCCGGTTCGTCTTCGGCTTTTTCATGCGCAATTTCGAACGCCAGGCCGATCTCCACGCCCTCACCGTCTTCCAAGGCGATGCAGGGCCCCTGGTGCGGGTCCTGGAAAAAATCGGCTGGTTGAGCGGCAATATCCGCGACCTGCCCTCGTGGCACCATTTCGGGATCGGACAGCGGGTCGACTACCTCCTCAAATGCCAGGCCGACCGCCGCTTCGTCCGCCGCCACCACGCCAAGGTCTACCTCTCCCTCCTCCTGTACTTGGCGGTGCTCGGGGGCACCGGCATCCTGCTCTGGCGCCTGCCGGCGGACCTTCTCGAAGGCGCCACCCGGGAAAAATTCGCCGCAGCGGTCATCACCCACCAGATCGAAAAGGAGCCCCGGAACCCCCTCTGGCACCAATTCCTCGGAGACCTCCAGCAGAGCCGCGGCCGGGATGCCGAGGCGATTGCGGCCTACGAGCAGGGGCTCACCCTGGCCCCCGACCAGCCCGAAATCCTCAACAACCTGGCGTGGCTTCTCCTCACCGCCAAGGAGGGCCGCTTCCGCGACCCCCGGCGCGCCCTCGCCCTCGCGGAAAAAGCGGCCGCGGTCAAACCGGAGGGGTTCATCCTCGATACCCTGGCCGCCGCCTACTGGGCGAACGGCATGACCGATTTGGCCGTCCGCACCGAACAGCAGGCCATCCGGGCGGACCCCCGCAACAGCCGCTACTACCGGGACCAGATCGAAAAATTCCATCGGGAGCCCCTTCCGCTCCAC
>JAJYKH010000214.1 GCA_021788685.1 Deltaproteobacteria bacterium
ACGGTGTTGAGCAGCTCATAGTAGTACCGGCGGTGGGCCTTGAAATAGAGGCTCAGATAGAGCATCGGCTCCCGCAAGACCTTCTGTTCGCACAGGAGCAGCGTGATCAGCAACCGCCCGAGCCGGCCGTTGCCATCGAGGAACGGGTGGATGGTTTCAAACTGCACGTGGGCCAGGGCCGCTTTGAGCAGGACCGGGGTCGGTCCGGGCTGATCATGCAGGAACAATTCGAGCTGGCCCAGGCACTCCGGCACCTTTTCGGCCGGAGGCGGAACGAAGGCCGCATTCCCGGGCCGGGTGCCACCGATCCAGTTCTGACTCCGTCGAAACACTCCCGGGGTCTGATGGCTGCCGCGGCCTCTGTCCAGCAACACCCCATGAATCTCCCTGATCAGCCGCAGCGAAAGAGGAAACCCCTCCGCCAATCGGCCCATGCCATGGTTGAGGGCGGCCACGTAGTTGCTGACCTCCCGCGCGTCGTCCAGGGGAACGCCCGGCTCCTGATCAAGCTCGAACAAGAGCAGGTCCGAAAGAGACGACTGCGTCCCCTCGATCATGGAGGAGAGGACCGCCTCCTTCCGGATGTACATGGAGAGGAAAAGGGAAGTATCGGGCAGGAGGGCGGAAACACTGTCGAGACGCCCCAATGCCAGCAGAGCCTGATCGAATTTGCTGCGCAGCTCAAGGGCCCAGTCAATGGGCGGGACTGGCGGCAGAGGAGAGGGGACAAAGGCCTGCGCCTTTTCGCCAGTGGTGGCAATGGTCACATAGTGCCCCTGGAGCTCTCGCTTCATGTGCAACGTGGCCTAAAATAGGCCTAAAATAAAAACCATCATTATTTTAATAGAATGCATTATCGTAAAATAAATCGTCCCCCCAATAAAGAGCAAGTGAATTCTGATGGAAGCTGGTATTGGGCATGCAGGATGGAGGGTTTTCAGCGCCCGCGAAATAGAGCCCTGTTGCCAGAGCCCCGCCGGAGCGCGAAACCCATTTGGCTGAGGGGCCCAACGACGGGACGGGCCGGCTAAATATGTCTAACGGCGTCTGTTCCGGGAAAAGAAAAAAGCCCCCGAGACGGGGGCCTTTGGGAAAGGCAACTGGCGGAGAGAGAGGGATTCGAACCCTCGGTAGGGCTTTATGGCCCTACACTCGCTTAGCAGGCGAGCACCTTCGGCCTACTCGGTCATCTCTCCGGGGGTGCGTGCGGATGGCGTGGCGGAGGGAGTAGGATTCGAACCCACGGAACTTTCGCTCAACGGTTTTCAAGACCGCCGCCTTAAACCACTCGGCCATCCCTCCAGCAATCGACAGTATGTACCATCTCCGCCAGGGGCTGTCAACGACAAGGCACCCCAAAGGCGAGGCGGGACGGGCGGGTAGCTCACCTTGGCCCTCACCCCACCACCCATACCGTGAACCCGCTGCAGGCGCGGGCCACGGCATTCGAGATGCTGCCGAACAGGAATTCCTCGGCCTTGGAGACCCCCCGTTTGCCCACCACCACCGTGCCGTAGCCGCCCTCGGCCCGGGCAGCCAGGATGACGCTGCTGATCGGGGTCTTGGTGGTGGCCATCCGGCAGTCGGTGTGGACCTGGGCCGCCGGGACATGGTAGCCCGCGAGCAGCTCGGTGGCGGCGGCGAAGATCGCCTGCGCCCGGTTCTCCTTTTCCTGCCGGTAATCGGCCGCGGAGTGGCCCTCCCGGAGGTAGGTGGGCGGCGGCTCGGGGTAGACGTGGAGGAGGCAGATCTCGAGCCCCCCCGCGGCGCCGGAGAGTTCCCCCAGGTAGCGCAAGGCGCGGCGGGAGGTTTCGGTTTCGTCCACCGCCACCAGGATCCGGTTCCAGGCTGCCATGCTCCCCCTTGTCAGTACCGCTCGAAGCCCCACTTCTCCAAGAGCCGGACCAGCTCGATCACGCTCTGCTGGGTGGTAACCGGCACCAGCCGCTCGGCGCCGTACCGATAGAGGGCACCGTTCAGGAAATCAATCTCCGTGCGCCGGCCGGAAAGGAGGTCCTGGAGCATGGAGGAGACGTTGTCGCTGGTGCGCCGGCAGGAATCGAACAGCAGCTCGTAAAGGTCGGAATAGTAAAGCTCGATGCCCCGGGATTCCGCCACCATCCGTCCCTCGTCGATCAGCCGCTTCATGAGGGAGATCGATTCCATCTTTTCGAGAAGCTGCCCGTTCTTGAGCCGCAGAATGGCGGACACCGGGTTGATGGCCGCGTAGACGATGACCTTGCACCAGAGCCGGCTGACCACCTCCCGGACCGCCTCGGTTTCCAGGCCGCAACGGGTGAAGGCCCGGGCGAGCCGCCTCACCCGGGAGGTGAGGGCGCCGTCCAGCTCGCCAATGGAGGTGATGCCGGCGCCACCCTGGCGTACCCGGCCCGGCCCCAGGGCAGCCGCGGCCATGAAGGTGAAGCCGCCCAGGATGTTGCGCCGCCGCTCCACCTTTTCCATGAGCTCGATGGTCCCCAAGGTGGTCTGCAGGGTGATGATCGGCGATTCCTGGGTGATGAGATGGGCCACCGCCCGCATGGCGGCCAGCGTGTCGAAGGCCTTGACCGCGAGGATCACCGCGTCGCAGCTCTCGATCTCCGAGGCGTCGAGGACCGCCCGGGCGGGCGTGAAGGCGGCCTCGGCGCCGTCTTCGGCGTGCTCGGCGACCACGCCAATCCCCTGGCTGTTGACGGCGGCCACGATCTCCTCCCGGGGCTCCACGAACACCACCTCGTGCCCGCCCCGGCTGAGATAGGCCCCGAACAAGCCACCGATGGCCCCGGCGCCCGCGATGACGAACCGCATGCGCTGATCTCCTCCTGGATTCTGGCTTTCCTCCTTCATCATAGGGGAAAGGAACGTGTGAAATCCATAGCATTCGGGAGCAATGGAGAATGGAGAATGATGAACGGCGGAATCAGGGATTCACCACGACGGGCACGAAGGGACAAGCCTCAACAAGGCCTTATTCGTGCTCTTTTTGGTCCTTCGGGTGGAGAAAACAATGGGATGAGGGGGCTCACAGCTGAGAGCTGACGGCTGACAGCTGATCGCTCTATATCGCCTCCAAGGCCTCCCGGAGGTGCCGGACGGGAGTGATTTCCATGTTGGGGATCTTCTCGCGGGGGGCGTTGGCCTTGGGGACAATGGCCCGGCGGAATCCGTGCTTGGCGGCCTCCCGCAGCCGCTCCCGGCCGTTGGGCACCGGCCGGATCTCGCCGGCCAGGCCCACCTCGCCGAAGGCCACCAGGTCGGAAGGCAGCGGGGTGTTGTGCAGGCTGGAGGCAACGGCCAGTAGGAGGGGCAGGTCGGCGCTGGTCTCCACCACCCGCACTCCGCCCACCACATTCACAAACACGTCGCGGCCGGCGGAGACGATCCCGCCGTGGCGGTGGAGGACCGCAAGCAGCATGGCCAGGCGGTTCTGATCCAGCCCCACGGCCAAGCGGCGGGCGTAGTCGGCGGGGCTGTCGTCCACCAGGGCCTGCAGCTCGACAAGGAGCGGCCGGCTCCCCTCCCAGACCGCGAGCACCACGCTGCCGGGCATGGGCTCCTCCGGCCGGGAGAGGAAGATCGCCGAGGGATTGGTGATCTCCTTCATGCCGTTCTCGGTCATGGCGAAGACGCCCAGCTCATTCACCGCCCCGAACCGGTTCTTCACCGCCCGCATGATCCGGAAGCGGCTGTCAGAGCCGCCTTCGAGGTAGCAGACCACGTCGATGATGTGCTCCAGCACCCGGGGACCGGCCAGTTCCCCGGCCTTGGTGACGTGGCCCACCAGGAAAACGGCGGTGCCGCTCTGCTTGGCGAAGCGGGTGAGGGCGGCCGCGCTCTCCCGCACCTGGGAAACCCCGCCGGGGGCGGCCTGGATGTCCGCCACCTGCATGGTCTGGATCGAATCGATCACCAGCACCTGGGGCCGCTCGCGGGCGGCGGTCCCGCAGATGGCCTCCACCTGGGTTTCGCCCAAGAGGAGGAGCTTCCGGTCGGGGAGGCCGAGCCTCCTGGCCCGCATGGTGATCTGGCGGAGGGATTCCTCGCCGGTCACGTAGAGCACCTTCATGGTCTCGCTCAAGGTGCAGCAGACCTGGAGAAGCAGGGTGGATTTGCCTACCCCGGGGTCGCCGCCGATGAGGGCGACTGACCCGCGCACGAGACCGCCGCCCAGGACCCGGTCGAGCTCGCCCATGCCGGTTCCCAGCCGTTCCTCCGCTTCCAGGGCGACCTCGGCCATGGACTGGACCGCGGCGCCGCTCCCGGCGTAGCCGCTGAAGCCCTTCCGGGCGGACTGGAGGAGGTCGGCCGGCGCTTCGGCCAGGGTGTCCCACTCGCCGCAGTCGGGGCACTGGCCGGACCACTTGGAGGAGAGGCCGCCGCAGGCGCTGCAGGTGAAGGCGGATTTGGGTTTGGCCATTAGCGGTTTCCTCCGGGTTGTAGGTAGGGTCCGGTCCGTAAGGTGGATAAGCGGAGCGCATCCACCAAACCCAATCCTTCCGGAATGGATTGGAATCTACCCCAGGGATGAGGCGAGTCGCAAGCGGGGAAATCCCTCAAACGAGCTGGGAGAGGACTTGGTGGGCGACGGGGAGGGCGCGGGGCGCGAGGCGTATTTGATCGCCCGCCAGCACGAGCAGGTCTTGGGCCGTCAGCCGGTCGAGGAGGCCGCCGTAGACCTCCCGCAGGGTGAGGCCGAAGCGGGATTCCAGCTCGGAGATCGCCAGGCCTCCGGTCATCCGCAACCCCATGATCACCGTTTCCCGGAAGCGGGCGGCCGGGGGCAGTCCCTCCGCCTCGGCCCAGGGCAGGATGCCGTCGGCAAGGAGGCGGGCGAAGCGCTCCGGGTCCTCCACCGTTTTCACCCGCAGGCCGGAAAAACCGGAGACGGCGGCCGCGCCCAGCCCCAGGTAGTCGCCGTTCTGCCAGTAGTTGATGTTGTGGCGGCACTCATGACCCGGCCGGGCGGAGTTGGAGATCTCATACTGCTCGTAGCCGGCCCCGGCGAGCAGCTCCCGGGCGGTTTCCTCCATGATCACCAGCTCCTCCTCACCCGGCAGGTCCAGCTCCTGGCGGGCCGCCCGGGCGGCGAAGGGGGTCCCCTCCTCGATGGTCAATTCGTAGAGCGACAGGTGCTCCGGCTGGTGGGCGAGGGCCGCTTCCAGGGTGGCCCGCCAGATGGCCGGGCTCTGGCCGGGCAGGCCGTAGATCAGGTCCAGGTTGAGGTTGGCGAATCCGGCGGCCCGGGCGTGGCGGATGGCCTGGTGGGCCTCGGCCGCGGAATGGCTGCGGCCGATGGCCGCGAGCACAGGGTCGGCGAAGGACTGGACACCGATGCTCAGCCGGTTGAACCCGGCCTGCCGCAACCGGATGAGCTTCTCCGGGGTGACGGTGTTGGGGTTGGTCTCGACGGAGATCTCGACCTCGCCGCTGAAGGG
>JAJYKH010000215.1 GCA_021788685.1 Deltaproteobacteria bacterium
AGAAAGCACGGCCACCCCGAAGGCAAAGAAGGGCAGGGACAAGGAGCCGTCCATCGAGGAGGATGCCCAGTTGCAGACCGCCCTGTACGTGCTCAAGGGGCTGGATGTCTTCGGCGGCCTCAAGGGCGAGAATCAATTTACCAAGCGTTGATGGCGTCGCAAAAAGTTCGATCTACGGCGTTGCGGCGGGTCGCGAAATGCTCGACGTACCTTATGTACGCCTCCGCTTTCGCGACGCCACCGCGCCTTGTATATCGAATTTTTATGCTTAGCCATCCGGGGGCAGAATTGGACTTTTTGCGAGATTGTCAACGCTGAGCGAAGACAGCTGACCGCTGATTCTTTACCGCCCCTTTGCCACCTCATCATAGAAATCCCGGCCGTGGAGGTCATTGATCACCACGGCCGGAAAATTTTCCACCTCCAGCCGGAACAGCCCCTCCGGGCCGGCGTCCGCGAAGGCCACCAGCTCGCAGGCCCGGATGCACTTGGAGAGCAGGGCCCCGGCCCCGCCCACCGTCGCGAAATAGACCGCCCCCGAACGCTGCATCGCCTCCCGCACCGCCGGCGACCGGACGCCCTTGCCCAGCGTGGCCTTCAACCCCAATTCGAGCAGCCGGGGGGTATAGGCATCCATGCGGTAGCTGGTGGTGGGGCCGGCGGCGCCAAT
Source organism: Deltaproteobacteria bacterium (assembly GCA_021788685.1). Taxonomy (GTDB): domain Bacteria; phylum Desulfobacterota; class Desulfobulbia; order Desulfobulbales; family UBA5123; genus JAJYKH01. The sequence continues at coordinate 671 of JAJYKH010000215.1, forward strand.
CACCTGCCCCGGCCGGGCCGGGCTCGGCCCCACGTAGTAAAGGAGCTGGCCGGCGAAGTCCACGGGCAGGGGCCGCCCCTCGTCGAGGAGGGCGCAGAGCCGCCGGTGAGTCTGGTCGCGGCCGGTGAGAAAGGTGCCGCTGAGGCTGACCAGGTCGCCGGCCGCCAGCGTCTCCAGGACTCCGGCCGCAAAGGGGACGCGCACTTCCTTGAGCCCCTCGAAAAAAGCGGGGCGGGATCTGAGCATGGACATGGCCTGTTCTCTCGTCAGGTTCGGCAGCACATGCGGAAGCGCTGCGCTGATCCACCTCCCCACTTCGAAGATGGGAGGTGGGAGGTTGGAGGAGCGCTTCGCTTGAGGCGAACTGCTTTGGCTCTTGCCTCCAATCTCAAGCGTTTCATAAAACGATTTCCTTATGCCGATGGGCGTGGCACTGGATGTTCACCGCCACCGGCAGGCTGGCGATGTGGGTGGGAAAGGTCTCCACCTGCACCGCGAGGGCGGTGGTGTCGCCGCCCATTCCCTGCACCCCACGGCCTTCCCGGTTGATGCGGGCGAGCATCTCCTCTTCCAGGGCGGCCGCGTCGGGGTCGGCGCTTTTCTCCCCCACCTGCCGCAGGAGCGCCTTTTTGGCAAGAATGGCCGCCTTTTCGAAGGTGCCGCCGATCCCCACCCCGACCACTACCGGCGGGCAGGGGTTGGGGCCGGCCGCGACCACCCGCCCCACCACGAAATCGATGATCCCCTGGCGGCCGGCGGAGGGGGGCAGCATGGCCAGGCCGCTCATGTTCTCGCTACCGCAGCCCTTGGGCAGGAAGCGAATGGTGAGCCGGTCGCCGGCGACCAGCTCGTAATGCACCACCGCCGGGGTGTTGGTGCCGGTGTTCACCCGCGCCAGGGGGGCGCACACCGACTTGCGGAGATAGCCCTCGTCGTAACCTTGGCGGATTCCCTCCTGAATGGCTTCCTCCAGGTTGCCCCCGAGCCGCAGCTCCTGCCCCGCCTCCACGAACACCACCCCGATTCCCGTGTCCTGGCAAATCGGAATGCGCTCGCGGCTGGCGATGTCCGCATTGAGCAGGAGCAGCTCCAAAATATTTTTGGCCAGGGGCGCGCGCTCCCGGTCCCGGGCGGCGAGAAGGGCCTCCAGAATGTCGGGCTCCAGGGCATAGGCCGCTTCCATGGCCAGCCCCTTCACGGCCTCGGTCACGCGGGCGGACGAGATCTCTTTCATATCGATGGAATTTTTGATTGGGGGTTTTTGATTTTCAAATCAAAAATCAGACCTCAGAAATCGGGCTTGAATTTATTGCTGCCGGCGCTTCCGCAAGGCAATGGTTTGCAGCCTGAAGAGGTGGTGGATCAGTTTCTCCCGGTCGTCGTCGGTGATGAGGGTGAACTTGACGGAAATGCGGAAGGGTTTCCCGCCGCCGCCTTTCTCCTCGCAGTCCACTACCTCCCCCAGGCAGAAGATGTAGAGGTGGTCGGGCTCCAAGACCAGGTGCAGCTCCAGATGCTCTCCCGGCGGCAACTGGCTCACGGTGAAAAACGCCATGCCGCCGCTGCTCAGGCTCACATTTTCATGGGACAGCTGATCGAGGGGGGAATGATCGCCGCGGGCTTCCTTCAGGAGCTGGTCGAGCTTGTTGTCGAGGAAGTGCAGAAATTCGGCCAAGTCCGCATCCCGGCTGCGAAGACGGGAGAGCGCCCCCTGGGCGGCGACATGCTGGCCGATGTCCTGCAGGCCGCCCTGCGGATAGGGCGGGATGCCTTTCTCGAAGTCCCCCCGCACCTTCTCGTAATCGGCCGTCGCCACCGGGGCCCAGGCAAACAGGATGCGATCGTCCATCCGCACGGCCTGCCGCCGGTCGCTCCCCTCGTTCTGCTCGCTCATGTCCGGACCTCCTCTTCCTTTTCCGCTTCGAGCGTTGCGGGATCGATTTGCATCGGAAAGCAATGGGCCGCCGCAGGAAAAGTCCCGGCCTCCACCTCGGCCCGAAACGAGGCCACCGCCTCCTTGACCATCGGGGCGAGATTCGCGTACTGCTTGACAAAACGGGGCACGAATTTCTCGAACAGCCCCAGGAGATCGTGGGTGACCAGGACCTGGCCGTCGCAGCCGGGGCCGGCCCCGATGCCGATGGTGGGGATGGCGAGCTGCCGGGTGATCATCCCGGCCAGCTGATCGGGAATGCACTCGAGGACCACCGCAAAGGCGCCGGCCTCTTCGAGGGAGCGGGCGGCGGCGATGAGCTGCCGCGCCGAGGCGGCATCCCTCCCCTGCACCCGGAAGCCGCCGAGCTGGGAGGCGGTCTGGGGGGTGAGCCCGATGTGACCCATCACCGGGATGCCGGCCCGGACCATCGCCCGCACGGTGTCGGCGATCTCGGCGCCGCCCTCCACCTTGACCGCGTCGCACCGCGCCTCCTTGAGGAACCGGCCGCCGTTGAGGATGGCGTCCCGGGGGCCGCTCTGGTACGAGAGAAAAGGCATGTCCCCCACCAGAAGGCTGCGCTGCCGGCCCCGGCCCACCGCCCGCGCGTGGTGGAGCATCTCCTCCAGGGTCACCGGCACGGTGGAGTCATAGCCGAGCACCACCATGCCCAGGGAATCGCCCACCAGCAGGATATCGATCCCGGCCTGGTCGAGGAGGCGGGCGAAGCTGGCGTCGTAGGCGGTGAGCACGGTAATCTTGCCGCCTTCCCGCTTCCTGTCGATGATCGCCTTGATCGTGAGCTTCGTTTCCGGCATGTTTTGCCTCCTTCAGCGTTCAGCTGTCAGCTTTCAGCAATCAGCAACGGAATAGGCCCAAGACTTTTTATTTCTTGCTGATGGCTGACCGCTCCTTTCAGAAGAGCCGGGGCGGCCCCCCGTTCTCCTTCTCGCCGTACCTCCGCCCGAAGTGGTCGTAGGCCGCCCGGGTGGCGATCCGGCCGCGGGGAGTCCGCGCCAGGAACCCGATCTGGATGAGATACGGCTCGTAGACGTCCTCGATGGTGGTCTTTTCCTCGCACACCGCGGTGGCCATGGTTTCGACGCCGATGGGCCCGCCATCGAACTTGTCGATGAGGGTGAGCATGATCCTCCGGTCCATCTCGTCGAGGCCGAGGTGATCGACCTCCAGCATGGCGAGGGCCTTGTCCGCCATTTCCGCAGTGATCCGGCCGTTCCCCATCACCTGGGCGAAATCGCGGAGCCGCTTGAGCAGTCGGTTGGCGATCCGCGGCGTGCCCCGAGACCGGCGGCCGATCTCGAGCGCCCCGGCCTCGTCGGTCTCGATCGCCAGGAGAGCGGCCGAGCGCTTGACGATGGCCACCAGCTCCTCGGGGGAGTAGAAGTCGAGCCGGAGAACGACACCGAAGCGGTCGCGCAGGGGCGGGGTCAGCAGGCCGGCGCGGGTGGTGGCCCCCACCAGGGTGAACCGGGGCAGCTCCATCTTCACGCTGCGGGCGCCCGGTCCCTGCCCCACCACCAGGTCGAGCTGGAAATCCTCCATGGCCGGGTAGAGGATCTCCTCCACCACGTGGTTCAGGCGGTGGATCTCGTCAATGAAGAGCACGTCCCCTTCCTGGAGGCTGGTGAGGATGGCGGCGAGATCGCCCGCCCGCTCGATCACCGGCCCGGAAGTTACCTTAATGCTCGCCCCCATCTCGTTGGCGATGATGTAGGCGAGGGTGGTCTTGCCCAGGCCGGGAAAGCCGTGAAAGAGGACGTGATCCAGGGGCTCGTTCCGGGCGAGCGCCGCCCGGATGCCGATCTCCAGGTTCTTCTTGAGCTGCTCCTGGCCGACGTACTGGCCGAGCCGCCTGGGGCGCAGGTCCAGCTCACCCCCCATCTCCTCCGGAGTGGCCGCCCCGCTGACGATCCGCTCCTCGTAATTCACGCGAGTGACCTCAGGGCCTGCCGCAGCAGCTCTTCAATGCGCATGCCCGCAAACTGTTCGGAGGGCGTCCGCCGCTGCACCGCTTTCACCGCCTCCTGGGCGCGGGCCGGGGGATAGCCCAAGTTGACCAGGGCGGAGACCGCGTCGGCGGTGCGCTGATCGGCGGGCTCGGGGGCGGCGGGCGCCGCCTCCGGCCGCTCCGGCAGGAACCGGACCTTGTCCTTCAGCTCGAGGCACAGCCGCTCGGCCGTTTTCTTGCCCACCCCCGGGATCCGGGTGAGCCGCCCGATGTCATCGGCGCCGATCGCCCGCGCCAGATCGGCCGCGGAAAGACCGGAAAGGATGTTCAGGGCCTGTTTGGGGCCCACCCCGGAGATCCCGAGAAGCAGGAGAAACATCCTCTTTTCGTCGAGATCGGAAAAGCCGTAAAGGGTGATGGCGTCTTCCCGTACGTCGGTATGGATGTGGAGGAAGACCTCCTCCCCCACTGCGGGCAACAGGTCATCGTATGTCCGGGGGACATGGACCTGGTACCCGACCCCCCCCACATCGATGACGAGGCCTTCCGGCGCCTTGGCGAACAGTGCCCCGCGCAGACAGGCGATCATGGGCTCGGGAGCCTCGGCCGGGAAGAGGATGAGCGGGAGGGGGCGGATGCCGCCGGATTGCAGTGATTGGCGTGGCACAGGGCCACGGCCAGGGCGTCGGCCGCATCCTGGCTGGGGCTGGCCGACAAGCGGAGGAGAACGCGCACCATCTGCTGCACCTGCTCCTTGGCGGCGCCACCGTAGCCGGTCACCGCCTGTTTGACCGCCCGGGCGCTGTATTCCCGGACCGGCAACCCGAGGCGGACGGCGGCGAGCATCGCCACCCCCCGG
>JAJYKH010000216.1 GCA_021788685.1 Deltaproteobacteria bacterium
CCGATCTTCGTGGCGGTGGCCGGCATGGAGGACGCCACCGTGGGCGTTACCTACACCGACCCGCTCGACCCCCGGCCGCTGCCGCTCATCGAGATCGATCCGCCCACCATTTCCATGAGCTTCATCCCCAACGATTCCCCCTTCGCCGGCACGGAAGGGCGGTTCGTCACCTCCCGCCATCTCGACGAGCGCCTCCGCCGGGAGACCCTGGCCGATGTGGCCCTGGTGGTGGAGGAGCTGACCGATGCGGTGGGCTACCGTGTCTCCGGCCGGGGCGAGCTGCACCTTTCCATTCTCATCGAAAAGATGCGGCGGGAAGGCTACGAGTTCCAGGTCACCCGGCCCCAGGTCATCATGCGGGAAGTGGACGGGGAGCTGCTGGAGCCCTACGAGGAGCTGACCGTCGATGTGGACGAGAAGTACATGGGCGCGGTGATCGAGAAGCTGGGCATCCTCAAGGGCCGGATGATCGAGATGGCCCAGGGCGCGGGCGGCATGAACCGGCTCATTTACAAGATTCCCACCCGGGGGCTGCTCGGGTTCCGGAAGGAGTTCATGACCGACACCAAGGGCATGGGGATCATGAACTACGTTTTCGCCGAGTACGGCCCCTTCGCGGGCGAGATCAAGAACCGCAAGAACGGCGTGCTCGTGGTGATGGAGGCCTGCACCACGGTGGCCTACGCCCTCTTCAACTTGCAGGACCGAGGCAAGCTCTTCCTCGGCCCGGGCGAGAAGGTATACGCCGGCCAAATCATGGGCGAGAGCGCCCGGAGCAACGACATCATCGTGAATCCGGCCAAGGGCAAAAAGCTCACCAACATGCGTGCCTCCGGCTCGGACGAGAACGTCATCCTCACCCCGCCGGTCCTCATGAGCCTGGAGGACTGCATCTCCTATATCAATGACGACGAGCTGGTGGAGGTGACCCCCAAGGCCATCCGGCTGCGGAAGAGGGGAGGGGCGAAGGTCTGGAAGTAGATTGATCGCCTCCCTGGGGCGAGTGGAAATGAAAACCCTCCCGGCCGGGTGGCCGTGGAGGGGTTTTCCCCCCGGGATGGCGGCTTCTTCCCGAATCCGTGATTCATTATTCTCCGCTCCCAGCCCCGGTGCCTTTTTAAAGATTTATTTTTGTTATAAAATCAATAAAATACATTCCGCCGACGCCCCCGAACGGGATGAACAGGGCCTGCAGGATCGGGTGTTGGCTGAATTGCGCAAAAGCACCCTGTCGGTTCGATTTGATTTCATCGAGGGCAAATTGGATTTGCATGATCCGGCTCTCCTCGCCGTTCTCCATGAGAGTCCTTGCCCGTCTCTCGGTCAGGCGCTGTATCGCGGTCGCCCTGGCGCGCTCGGCTGAACGCCTGAGCATAAACGCTGAGCTCCACGCGTACACGGCGCCAAGGGAGATGATCAGGACCAGCCCCGGCGGCATGTACCAATTGTCGAAGTATCTGAACCGTGCGATGAACAAGATGAGCCAGGTGATGAACGGAAAGAATATAAGCTTCCCGAGGACATCGCTGCGCATGGCGATCAGGCGGATGAGCATCCATTCCTTCAGGGCAATGGTTTCCTGGTGCCCGTTTGGGGAGCAGAACTTCTTCAGTGAACGGTTTGACCAGTCGGGCAGCTCCCGGGCAAGGTCGACGAAACGCCTGAAAGTTCGTGTCACGTCGAAGATATAAAAGTTCAGAATGAGGAACGAGACGACGGTGCAAATGAGAATTGCCCTGTCCAGGGGGCCGCTTATCCGCCCGCGCACCGGTGTCACGGGTTTGCCGAAGGTGAAAATAATCACCGCACAAAGGCCGAAATAGAGAATGAGGACAGGAGCCAGGCGAAAGAGGCGGTAGGGAAGCGAGTCCTGCCTTTGATACTCCTTCCATAATTCGGCTATGGTCTTCCGGTTCCCTTTTCCCTGGAGGTCCCAGTTGTCCCCCAGGATATCCCTGAGATTTGGATACTTTCCGCCCTTGGGCGGGTGCAATATGAATTGGTTGGCGATGTCCCGGCTGTTGTTGCGGAGGCGAACCGACGAGTACTGGAGGAAGGTGATGGAGAGCACCAGGGCCACCAGGCGAAGAATTTCCGTCGGCCAGATGCTTACTCCCTCGTAGAGCGAAAAGGGCTCCTCTCCCGGACTGTGAATGACGAGGATCGAAAAGGAGATGAAAGCCAGCACCAGGGCCGCCATCGTCAGGAACACAAGGCGGGTGCGGCTGTAAATGACTGTCTGCATTGATTTTTGGGCTGCCGAGCTTGTAAAACAAAGAAGAAGGAGGCTCAACGAGACAAATCCGGCAATTATGAGACCGGACCTGAGGACCTCTCCCAAGCCCCAGCTCGGCAGGGCCGATAGATCGACCGCGCTATGATGGCCGATTTCGAAGATCCTGGTTCTCTGTTCTTCCCTGAAATCAGGGGTAACGGGTTTTCCGGACGCGATTGCCTGGAGGGTTGCGGTGTATATGGAGGTCTGGTAATTGCTGCGGAACGACAGTGGGATTTCCTCCGGTCCTTCTTTTGCCTCGTTCGGCCCTTGCAAGTTGAGGCCATAGCTCGAAGCGACGACCATGTTGCGGGTCCATTCGATGTTGTCCGGATGTAAGAGCCGTGCGTCGAGGTCAGTCGTGAAAAAGACGGCATCCGGAAATTTCTGACGGAATGCCTGGAGCACCAGGTATTTATCGTAAAAATCACTGCCCAACACGCCGATTGCCTTGACGGACCCTCCGTGCCCCAGTTTCCGCTTGAGCTCGTATGCCTCGTCGGCCAGCCGCCGCAGGTAATCGTACTGGGCCTCGCCGATCGGCCGCTCCAGCAATTTTACAACCTTCGCGCCCGCCTCGCCGGACCCGGATTTGTCGTTCTCCTTCTTTTCTTCCTCCTTCCCGGGAAGGCTTCCGTCGATGCCCCGCATGTAATGAATGGCAATCAATCGATCCTTGCGAATTTTTCTCCCGAAAATTTTGCGGTAAATACCCAAGAGGGACCTGGCATAAAGGGTGTCCCACTCGGTCACCAGCATGATGCAATCGTTTCCCTTCCGTGGAACCGCCCGGCGAAGCTCCAGCTCATCCAACAGCCCTTTTGCAAGCTCCCCGTCTGAAGCAATGGTGCGGGAAAAGGCGACCCCCCGATTCTTGAATTTGCCGACGATTACTTGCCCGGAATTCCCGGGTTGGTCGTATTCTCTTTTGAGCAGCAAGGAATCGTCGATGGTCGCGGTCGCCGAGTAGATCTCGACTCCTTTCAAGTTTGGCTGTGGTTCCTTCGAATTTTTCGACCGATTTTCCAGTTCGTTCAGCATCTCCTCCAGTCGGGTGGAACCAGCCGGTCCGATGATTTTGAAGGCAATATTTTTCTTGAGTGTGTCGCCTTCCATCAGGGCCAGACAATCGACCAGCCCCCGGAGCTTGCAGAGGGGGGTTTCATTGAAAACATTATCGTTGATCCAGAGGACCAGCACCGATCCTTCAAGGTGCCCTCCGCTGATCAAAGAAAACCATTCGAAAGGCATGATAGTCGATATGGAAGGTTTGCCGGTATAATCGCCGACCCGGATGAAATCGATGTGCTCGGGATCGTCGGGCACGTAGCCCGCCTTGCCGAGAGCGGTCAGAACCGCATGGCGCCGCCGCACCCTGTCTTCGGTCTCTTCGGCGTAAGGGGACCCGAAAACCATGACTCCGAGGACGGTTACGGGACACTCTTTGGACTTGTCCGCGATCTGGGTTTTGAGGCATTTCCCCGTTTTCGTATCTTCCATCTTGTTTTCAAATTGGAGGAGGCCGAAGTTTCCAGCACTTCTCGGGGAAACACCTTTCTCGGGAAACGCCATCACCGCCATGAACGGGTCCTGCCACAGCCGGGCCTTGACTTTCTCCGATTCAAGGACTTCAGGAATATTTGGCCGCGGGCCGGTGAAAGGAAGCTCGGTAAAGCGGAAAAATCCGAGCGCCGCCAGGAGGAGCAGCAATCCTGAGATCGGAAGGATGTTCCTTTTGTTGTCTTCGTTCATGGCGAGGCCCTGCTGCAATCAGGCTTGCTGTTCTTCTCAGCATCTTGCCACAACGGCCGGAATACTGATCATCCCTTCGGGTGGATCCGGCCACTGGTGGCCATGCATAATACCAGCATGAATTTTCAGGGAAATCTCGATGAATGTAAATAGGGGAAGCGGAAAGGGGGAGGCAAGGAGGCATGAATCTTGGTCCACGCCGGCCGGATCAAGAGCGAGAGCGCCCGGAGCAACGACATCATCGTGAATCCGGCCAAGGGCAAGAAGCTTGCCGACATGCGCGCCTCCGGCTCGGACGAGAACGTCATCCTCACCCCGCCGGCCCTCATGAGCCTGGAGGACTGCATCTCCTACATCAACGGCGACGAGCTGGTGGAGGTGACTCCCAAGGCCATCCGGCTACGAAAGAGTGGAGGGGGCGATGGTCTCCAGGATCGCATTATGCTACCCTGAATGGGAGTGGCGAGATTCCTTTTTAAACCCCTGCACGGAGGACCATGCGATGAGAAAGGCAGCTTCAATCCTGGTGACGTTTGTTTTCGCGTTGTCCCTCACGACCTCCGCCTTTGCCGCCGCAAAAGAAATGAAAGGGACCATCAGGGGCGTCGACGAGGGGGCCGGCACGGTCACGTTCTGCCCCGAGGGCACGACCGCCGATCATGTCATGAAAGTCGCGAAAGACGTGGATATCAAAAAGCTCAAGCCCAATACCAAAGTCGAGATCTCCGTCGAGAATAACGAAGTCACGAAGGTCAAACAGATCAGCAAGAAGGCCCCTATCGAGGGCTGCTGATCCGCTTTTCTCCTCAACCTTTCATTCCGGGCCATCAGGCCAAAGCGCAGCTCAAGTCCGAGTCCCTTCCCAGCGGGGGGCCTTGCGCCCCCCGTCCTATGGCTCCCCGTAGCCGCTTTCTTCCGTGATGTCGCCGCGAAAAACCAAATAGACGTAACCGTTGTAAAAGATGATCACCGGGATCAGCATGCCGATGCTGGCCAGCATGATCACCAGAGTCTCAGACGAGGATGCCGCCGCCTGCGCGGTCACCGTGGCCGGCACGATATAAGGGTAAATGCCGGCCCAGACCCCGCAGAAGGTGAGAAGGAAGATGGCGAGGCTCCAGAGAAAGGGGGCATGCTTTTGCCTTTTGGCCAGGGAGCGGATCAGCAGCAGAAAAGCCGCTGCCGAGCCGCTGAACACCGTGAGCAGGTAGCCGGCGAACGGCTCCGACGTCCACCGCTTGGCCAGGGGGGCGTGGAGGGAAGGCATGAGGATCATGGTGGCGATGGCCGCGCCGAAGGTGCAGACCGTCACCACCAGCCCCAGGCCGAAGAAATGGCGCTGGACCTCCCCTTCGGTGCGCATGATCAAATAGGCGGATCC
>JAJYKH010000217.1 GCA_021788685.1 Deltaproteobacteria bacterium
AGGTGTCCCAGGTGTCGATCGGCCAAGCGACGCCGTCCGCGACCGCGTAGACCGCCGAGGCGCCCTCTTCCTTCACCAAGGTCCCGTCCCGGAGGTACAGGGGCCATGGCGAGTAGCCGTAACGGCAGTAATCGCCGCCGTCCGCGCTCTCGTCCGGGGTGACGCCCCAGGAGCGCAGGAGCTTCCCCACCCCGAGCGGCACGGCGAAGAGCGTGTCCCCGCCCCCTCTTCGCGCCAGGAGCCGTTCGATGGAGGGCCGGTCCAGGGAGTCGTAGTGGTCGTGGGTGATGAGGACGAGGTCGATGGGCGGCAGCGCCTCCAGGGCGAGGCCCGGAGGCACCACCCGCCGGGGGCCGGCCCACTGCACCGGGAAGGCCCGCGCCGAGAACTGGGGATCCGTGAGGAGGTTCCGGCCGGCGAGCTGCAGGAGCAGGGTGGCATGGCCGATCCAGGTGCAGGTGGTGGCGGCGCGGTTCGCGGCGAGGAAGGCGGGGTTGTTGGCGGCGAGCGGGAAATGGTAGGCCTCCGGCCCGGGAATCCGCTTGCGCAGCCGTCCGAGCCGCCAGCGCAGGAAGTCGAAAAAGGTATTCTCGCCCGCCGGGGCAAGATTGGCGAATCGGCCGTCCTTCCGTGGGGCCATGGTCGGTTTCCTCCTGTGCTCGGCAGGCGCCGGGCCGGCGCCCAATTGGGAGGCGATGGGGGTGTTGTAAATCAGTTTATGAGAGAGCGGCCGTGGGAGGAAGAGCGGATAAGGCCAGAGAGGTGATTGATCCGGTTGGAGGGGGCATTGCCGGCGGAAGACGGTCCCGGCAGGAAGAGAGAACGGAGTCATCAGAAGAGGAGGGCTGGCAGGCCCAGGTGTACTTTGCAAGCCTGGCACCATTTGCCTGGCATCCCAGGCCCGGAATTTCTCTTGCCTTGCGCCGGAAGCGGTAATACTCTTACAAGTAAGAATCAAACAGAGGAGGAAATATGCGCATCACCTCGAAAGGCCAAGTCACGATTCCCCTGGAAGTGCGGGAGAAGTTCGGTTTGCTGCCGCATACGGAAGTGGAGTTCGAAGGCAGGAAAGACGGCGTTTATCTCCGGAAGGTGGAGTCGGCGAAGCAGCGCGGGGACAGGCTGGTCCGGCACCTGCGGGGCAAGGCCACAGCCCGCATGAGCACGGACCAGATCATGGCCTTGACCAGGGAAGAAGAATGAACGGCGGCCGGGTGCTTGTCGACAGCAATGTCCTGCTCGACATCCTGACCGAGGATTCCCGATGGTTCGCCTGGTCCTCCGGCCAGCTCGGCCGGTTGGCGGATTCGTGCGCCCTCGTGATCAACCCGATTGTCTATGCCGAGGTGTCGATCGGCTTCGAGCGCATCGAGGACCTCGAAGAGGCCCTTCCGGACGAATATTTCGTGCGCAGCCAAATCCCCTGGGAGGCTTTGTTCCTGGCGGGGAAATGTTTCCTGCAGTACCGCCGGTCAGGCGGCAGGAAGCAGTCGCCGCTGCCCGATTTCTTCATCGGCGCTCATGCCGCCGTGGAAGGGATGCCACTCCTGACCAGGGACGGCAAGCGCTACCGCACCTATTTCCCGAGGCTGCAATTGATTATGCCGGAAGGCGGGGAATGAAAAAAGGGAGAGATGTCCCTGTTTCCACGGAGTGCCGGGGGGGAAATGAAGCTCAACAAGGGGAGCGGCCATGCCGGAAAGGACGGATGTGTGCAGGCGCCTCGAACGGTTGGCCTGGCTGATGGACAACTCCATTCCGGTTCCGGGTCTCGACTACCGCATCGGGCTGGACGGCATCATCGGCCTTGTCCCCGGGCTCGGCGACGCCCTGGGGGCGGTGATTTCAAGCTACATCCTTTCCGAAGCGGCCCGGCTGGGCACACCAAGGCCGATCCTGCTCAGAATGGTTTTCAACATCGCCCTCGATGCCGTCGTCGGGACGATTCCCATCCTTGGCGACCTCTTCGACTTTACCTGGAAAGCCAACCTGCGGAATGTGGCCCTTCTGCGCGGCTACCTTGAAAAGCCCAGGAAAACGGTTGCTGTCAGCCGGCTCTTCATCGCGATCTTGGTCCTCCTCGTCATTCTCTTTGCGGGATTCCTGCTACTGGCCAGCGCACTCCTTCTGCGCTGGCTCTGGCATGTGGTCAGCGGATGAGGGCCGGTTGAGTCTATCGAGTAGCTGAAATATAAAAGTGATTTTTCAAGACCTGACCCCAAGTTCTTATTAGGGCGGTCAGTGACAGCACCCATGCAACCACCCGCAAGGCCAACGGCCGGGCCCACCGCCATACCTCCACAGCAGACCGACATTTGCTGTTGTTTGGTTTTTGTGCCTGGGCAGCAGGCCCTCAATTGCTCACCAGAACCTGTGACCTCAGATCACGGGCGATATTCAGGATCGCTTTCTTGCTGTCAGCCTCGTACCTTGGGCCACAGACATTGGTTGACGTCTTGTCACTGAGCTCTCTGTGCACCGTCAGCGTGTTTTCCGATCTTTTGTAAGAGGCCCGGTATTGGATTATCGGGCCTGAAACTTCATAATCATCAGGTGTCGCTAGGATTTTAAATTTCTTTGGGAATTCAAAAACGAATTCCTCGACGCTCCGGCCACCTGTGCAGGTTTGGGCCTTTTTCGATTCGGGCTCGTATGCTCCAGCTACAATGGTTTCAATCGGGATGAAGCTCCCGATTACTGGTTTAATTGACAGCCCCATAGTGGAAGCGATTGCCAAAAAATCCCGTAAATTAAAAGCAATGCTGAACTTATACGTGTCAGCCAAGGGGGCTGGATCGTCCTTTTTCAATGTTGCGGTGCCATGCATCCCTTGGGATTCGAGCATCTTCTTGGTCAACAATTGCTCCTGATCACGGGGAACTCGGCGCATAAGGGCTCTGGCGGCGATTGCCGGAAACCCTTTCAGAGTAACCTCAGTTTCACCTTCAGCCGATCCGTCAGAGTTCACTCGGATCCGGGTCCGCATGATTTGCTCATGCCCATATTGGGCAGTTGAAGGGGTTTTCATCCCTTCCTTGTAATCCTTCACTAAAAGGACTGGTTTTTCTCCAAGATTCATCGGCAACATGGCAAACGGTGTCTCTGAAGAGGTCGAATCCAGATAGAGGTTCATTCGGGGGATGTAGTTGATGACGTGGTTTACCGCTGAGACAACAGGCACTTCCGGTAACTGGTAAGACTCACCGGCATTTATTAGTGCCTGCTCACTTTCGATGTTCCTGGATGCGAGGAGAGCCTGCAGCAATGTCGCGTGATCTTTGCAGTCTCCCAGCTTGTTATCGAGAACGACGGAAAGGTCGCGGGGAACAACAGACCCGATTCCGATGCAATTACCACCGTAGGATATATTTTTCGCGACCCATTCATATAAGGCACGAGCCTGCAGCTCGGGGTTAGGTGCATCAGCGACAATTTCAGCCGCTAGTTGCTTAACCCGTTCGGTTACCGCAGCCTTGGGCGTAGCCCTTGCCCCATAAGCATCAGTAATCTCCCTGTAGTTGTTAAATGTCGAAACATAGAGAGATGGCTCATCACCGATGGCATAAATCCCGGCGTCGGAAGGAGTCCATTTCTCTGGTGTTTTATTTCGATATGACCACCGCAGGATCTGCTTTCCATTTTTAATTACCGGTTTATGCTCTTCCAAAAAATAGGATCGTGAATTTAGCCTCATATCTAGAGGAGCTGTAATTTCAACTCTAGCATCATCGACAGCAATAAACTGAGAGAATTGGTGAGAGACCGAAAACTGTTTGGGGAAAATCCCTTCCGAGTTGATAACCCGAGACGAAAAGAAAGTGGTATCCCCCACTGATAGATCGGGGAAAACTACAGTGATGGTCGTCTCGTCGGAGTAGAGAGGAGAACCGTTTCCATATCCGGTGCTGGAGGTAACCTGGTAGCTGCTCTTGGGGGCATCAATCCTTTGGCCTGATTTCTTCAAAGTATATGCCTCCAGGATCTCGCCCTTGGCAACGGTAGTACTGAAAGTTACTGAAGCCGTTTTCGCCTGAGTCAGCTCATTCTCTTTTAGAACCGTTCTACTCCACTCGTTTAATTCAATAAAAGAGCCGTCGCTATTCACCGAATAGCTAATTTTAACATGATTGTATCGAAAAGGTATGTCCGATTCCGACATCGGCTCGGCGGTGGCAGATGTGGAGGCCAGAAGAACAATAAATAAAAAAATAGAAAATTTCATACCACCCTCCAAGTACTAACAATGTCCGAGCTACTGTCCTTTAATGGGTATCTGGTACAAACACAGCGGTGGGGTCAGGTCTTGATAAATCAGTACCGGGAGCAAGAGCGCAGCGCAACCAAAACAAAACCTTCGTGGCTGAAACCCGGCTCCCCTCCATTGCCGGGAAAACTCCCGATCCCTTCGCGTACAAACGCCTCATGTGTCTTTACTGGACGCTCGCGGCAATTTCAACAGAATAATTCCCCATCTTCATTCAGGAAAACGATACGCCGGCCCGCTTGCGACCCGCCATGGCATGGAGGGGGCCTAGTAGACTCGCTCGGCGCGATTGTGCTCAAACGGTGCTGACGGGCAACCAGCATTCGATCTTGCCTTTTTATATCCATTCTGATATAAACGGAATACATGAAGCCGCTGCGTTTCCTTGGCAACTCCCTCAAATGCCTGCGGGACTTTCCGGCTGACGCCCGGCAGGATGCGGGTTATCAGCTCGATCTTGTGCAGAAAGGCGGGAAGCCCGACGACTTCAAGCCGATGCCCTCGATTGGCAAGGGAGTCGAGGAAATCAGGATTTGGGATGATACAGGCACATACCGGGTCATCTACCACTGCCCGGCTCGATGATGCGGTGTACGTCCTGCATGCCTTCCAGAAAAAGACGAAGACCACGGCCAAGCGGGACATCGATATCGCCAGGAACCGCTTTGCCGAGTTGACGAGAGGTGGACAATGAGCAAAGTCGAAAGTTACGCCAGCGTTTGGGAAGCCATCGCCGACACACCCGAGGAAGCCGCGAACCTGCGGGCCAGGGCCGAGCTCATGCAGAAGATCTCCGCCATCGTGAAGGAAAGCGGCTGGACCCAGGTCGAGGCCGCCGGCCGTTGCGGGGTGACCCAGCCGCGAATGAACGACCTGCTGCGCGGCCGCGTCTCGCGGTTCTCCCTGGATGCCCTGGTGAACATCGCCACCGCTTTAGGCCGGAGGGTGCGTATCAACCTGGAAGCTGCCTGAGAGGAGTAATTCAGAAGGATCAGCGCGAGAGAGGCCGGTCAGCTTCGGGCGGAAAAGCCCTCGTGAAAGGTCACCTGCCCACGGGCCATGGGACCATTGAGGACCAAGGCGAGGAAAAACACCTGCGGGATGCCGTCGAGGACCAATTC
>JAJYKH010000003.1 GCA_021788685.1 Deltaproteobacteria bacterium
GCGTTGAGCTCCCGGTACACCGCGGGACCGAAGGAATCGTCGGTCCCCCGGAAGCCGGCGATCTCGTACGGCAGCCGTTCGAGATTGGTGGCGACGACGACCGGCTCCCCCCGGCGGCCCAGCAGGCCGACCGCCGCCGCGGCGGCGAGCAGGAGGGAGGCGGAAAGGATGAACGGGCTGTTCTTCATTTCATTTCCCGGGGCCGGTGGACGGCCCCCCTCCTGAAAAGGAGATATTCGCCGTAGATCGCCAGGAAACCGAAGGCGAAAACCGCCAGTCCGGAAAACTCGTGGAGGAATCCCTGGGCCACCCCGCCACCATAAAAATTGGCGAGGATGCCGGTGCCGCTCACCCGCACGATGTTGGCGGCGATGGCCACCGGAATGGCGGAGGCCGCAAGCAGCAGCCGCCGCCCCCCCCCCGCGGGCAGCAGGTAGGAAAAGATCGTGCTCAGCATGGTGAGGGAAACGATGGAGCGGATGCCGCTGCAGGCCTCGGCCACTTCCAGCTGGGTCTGCACGAAATGGAGCATGTTCCCCTCCTGGTAGACCGGAATGGACATCGCCCCGATCAGGCTGGCCGAGACATTGCTGGCGAGCAGCTGCAGCGGGAAGGCGACCAGTTTCACCAGGGAATCGGGAAACGGCACCATGAAGAAGAGAAAGGCCAGGGGGAAGGCCACGCGTCGGAAAACCTCCGGCCCCAGGTTGAACAGGACCAGCCCCATGAGGGTGACCACGAGCATCGCCCGGGAAGCCACCGCCACGGACCCGGCCTGCGCCAGGACGTAGACGAGCAGGCCGGCCCCGGTCACGGCCAGGCCCCAGCGGGAGGTTCCCAGCTTCGCCTGCCCGAGATCCTCTTTTTTGAGCCAGACCAGATAAAGGACAATGAAGGGGACCAGCGGGCCGTGCGAATTTTCCGGGTCGAGCCAGCTCGCATAGAGCCCCGGCAGGATGGGGGCGAAGGCGAGCAGCCACAGCGCCAGCAGGACCAGGAGGGAATGCCACGGCGGTTTTTGGGGAAGCTGGGCCGGGTGCATTCAGGCCTCCTCCTGCCCGGCGAGGGGCAAGGCTTCCCGCTGCCCGGACGGCCGCATGCCGGCAAGAAAGACGGCGGTGCGCCGCCGGTCCTCCGCGGTGACGAAGCCGTGCACCGGCAGGGTGAGGAGCTCCTCGGCCAAAGCGGCGGCATTCGGCACCGGCAGGCCGCCCACCCGGTTCTTCAAGGCCGCGATGCCAGCCACCGTCGCCGGGTAGCCGGGCATGATCCCCAAGCCCCGGCGATCGCTTCCGGCCACGATGGCGTCCCGCGTTTCGAGGTTTTTCGCCCGGACCGGGAGCCGGAGGGGGTTCCCGCCGCCCGCTGGACGGCAAGGGCGGAGGCCGGACGGCAACGCCGCCGCGAGGGCCGCGGCCTGCTCCGCCCGTATGGCCTGCAGCCGCTTCAGCTTCGCCGGCCAGCTCCGCGCCAGTCCCGCCTGGAAACCGGAGAACCGGCGGGCGGCGAACTCGGGATCGTAAATGGTTTCCCCCAGCTTGAGCCAGGGCAGGGCCTTGGGGAGCCAGAACCATGCCGGCCTGATGAGCAGGGAGAGCGCTGCGGTCATCGTCACCAACCGGAGCAGCGCGAATGGCGAGTACGGCGCCAGCCCGGCCGCCAGCGGCCTCAGCGCCCGGGCGAGGTCGTCGCGGCCGGTGACGATCACCCCGCCCTCTCCCAGGGCGACCGCCTTGCCGCGCCCGAAGCTGAAGACCCCGGCATCCCCCAGGGTGCCCAGTTTCCGGCCTTCCCCATCCGTTGCCCCCATGGCCTGGGCCGCATCCTCGATCACCGGGACCTCGGCGAGCCCCTTGGCCACCAGGAGGCTCCGCAGGCGGGGAACATCCGCGGGCAGGCCGAAGAGGTGGGTCGGCAGCACGCAGAGCAGCCGGCCGGTGGCCGCCGCCCTCTCCAGGAGCTGCTCCAGGCGGGTGAAATCGAAATCGAGGGTGCCTGCGTCGTTGTCGCACAGGGTGATCTTCAGTCCCGCCCGGATGAGGGCCGAGGGGACCGAAAAGCAGGTGTACGCGGGAATGATGACCTCGTCGCGTCCCGGCCGGAGCTGCTGCAGGGCCCGGAGCAGGAGGTAGAGCGCCGTGGTGCCGGAGGAGACCGGGAAGCAGTGCCGGACCTGGAAAAAGTCCTTGAGCTCGGCCTCGAACCGCGCCATTTCCCGCCGGGGCCGGAGCACGCCGCGGAGCCCCTGCAGGAGCTCCCCCGGGGAAAGCGGGGCGGCGGCAGGGGGCAGGGTCCGGCCGATCCTCGGGAATGGTCTGTCGGTGCGGAAAAGTTTCACGGCTCCGGTCACAGGCTGATGTGTTTTCTCACCAACGGTCCCAACATGGTGGCCACCGGCACCGGCAGGCGGCGCCAGCAGCCGGCCACCCGCTCGCGGCCCGACGAAACCGCCGGATCGGCGGCCGGACGCCCCCCCAGGGGAATGGTCTGCCAGCGGAGGGGCACTTCCACCGCCCCCCACTGCTTCTTGAACCGGTGGGTGCCGCCGCCGGGGGTCGAACGGCCGAAATCGAAGGCCGAGAACCCGCGCTCGCAGGCGAATTCAAGCATTCCCCAATAGAGAAGCATGTTGGGGCTCAAACGGCTGTATTCGCGCAAGGAGGAGGCCCATGGGTTGGCGAGCACCCGGCCGCGGCCGATCACCAGCCCGCCGGCCACCGGTTCCTCCCCCATGTACACCACCAGGAGGTTGGCCCTGCCGGCAAAGACCCGGAGCACGCCCTCCAGGAACCGGCGGGAATGGACCGGCGATCCCAGGTCCCGCATGTTCACGCTGAAGACCCGGTAAAAATCGTCGAGCAGCTCGCTGCCTCCCCGGCGGCAGGTCAACCCCTCTTTCTGGGGCCGGCGGATCTGGCTCCGCAGCTTGGCCTTGAAGGAATCCCAGAGCTCCGCCGAAGAGCCGGGAAGATCGAGCTCCATGGCAACCTTGGCCGGCGTTCCCGCCTGCGGGTTTTTACCCTCCGGGAGCCACACCGGGGGAGCCCCGCTCTCCCGCAATTCGATCACGCCGGCATGGAGGCGGCGCCCCAGGGCCGCCGCCTCGCAAAGGAGGGCCGCGGCGACCTCCGGCCCGTCCGCCAGCACCCCGCCCCGGTCGCAAAAGGGCATGGAGACCAGCCGGTTGCCGAAAAGGAAGTGCTTCAGGTGAATGAGCGGCAAAGCCCCCGCCACCCGGCCGGCGGCGGCTGCCGACCTGGCCAGGAGGTAATAGGCGGCATGGCCGTAAGCCTCGCCAACGACCCGCCGCCACCCGGCAAGGTGGTAAGGGGTCCCTTGGGGATGCGCCTGGACATAATCGTCCCAGGTCTCCTCCCCGTCGGCGGCAAGCAGCTCGACGGCTGCCTCCCTGGTGGTGCCGGTCAGGGCCGGCGGCGCCTGGTCAGCCATGGAGAGGTCCGAAGGCGAAATCGTTGAGGAGCTGCTCGAACCGCGGTGCGGTCTTGGCCAAATTGACATAGTGCCTGAATTTCGAGAGGGGGCCCGCCCCCCGGATGCGCGGCTGTCCGGGATCGGTTTCCCAGGGATGGAGATAGAAGACGAAGGGCTCTCGTTCCCGCCGGTTGATGGCGGCCAGGGAGCGCCGCACGAACCAGTAGGGAAACAGGCGGAAATACCCTCCTCCTGCCACCGGGATCCGCCGGTCCCACAGCAGGACCGTGGACAGGGGATACTCGACCAAGCGGCGGCCCGGAACCTCGTACCGGAACCGCGGCGCATCCGGCACCCCATACCGGTCATGGCGGATGGGGAAGATGCTCGAATCGAACCGGAACCCGAGCTCCTCGAGGATATCGAAGGCCCAGCCGCACCCGCGGACGATGGAATAGCTCGGAGCCCGGTAGCCGCGCACTTCCTTGCCGGTGATCTGCTCCAGGGTCTCCTTGGCCTGGGCGGTGTCCCGCCTGAACTCCTCGGGAGACAAGGTATAGACCAGCCGGTGGTAGTAGCTGTGGCACCCGATCTCATGCCCTTTCCCGTCGATCTTCCGCACGAGGTGGGGGAACCTGGAGGCAGTCCAGCCGAGAACGAAAAAGGTGGCCTTGACCCCGTACCGGTCGAGGGCTTCGAGGATCCGCTCCGTGTTGGCGACCACGCGCGAGGGGTACCCGTCCCAGCGGCCGGGGCCGCAAACCTTCTCGAACGCGGAAACCTGGTAATAGTCCTCCACATCGATGGTCAGATAATTTCTGATCAAAAATTGAATCCCCACGTCGGCGGGAGGGGACGGCGGCTCCGCACCATAAGCGGTCCCAGGCGCCGAATCTGCTTTGTCAGCGGCTTGCTCGCGTACCCGATCACAGCCTCACGGGCCGCCTTGCCGGCACTGCTGCCGACGCCAATCGCTGCATCTCCGGCACCTGTGATTGCTTACGAAAATCGGGCAGGAGCCGTCTCGGCGCTCCGATGCCCCTGTGATCGGGTACTCCGCACCTGGTCGCCGGTCCTGTTATCATCCACCGTCCTGCTCATGAAGAACGGCAGCTCGACTCTGGTCTGACGGAAGTCGTTTCGAACGGATGCGGTGCCTGTGAGGGGCACGAAACCATGTTACGCCAGCCGGCAGGCCAAAGTAAACCTGGGGCGGTGATTTCTTGGCGGAACTTCCCGTGACCGTTGCCGCCAAAAGGTCATCCGGCTCACCTCAGGGCTTAATGCAGGTTGGATGCCAGCCAGCCGCCCCATACCACCAAAGGGGAGTCACTGATGCAACTGCTTGAAAATGTGTCTTTTTTATTTTCTGCAGACCGGCGGAGGCCTTGGATTTTTCGGGTTGGCGGAAAAATGGTTTTCCGGACAACCGGAGCCAACCTCGGAATGGATGAGGGGCGCCGCAAAGGCGATATCGCGAAAAAATCGTTCCTTCAGATAGTTACGTTTTTCGATCACCGGACCGGAAAGGAACGCCGCTTCAAGATGTCACCGGGCCGGAATTCCGGCCCGGCGGAAAAGGCCGGCCCCTCTGCCAGATCTTATTTTTTGACAGGCACCGCCGTGGCTACCGCCTGTTGCCAATCGCCCCAGCGGCTCAAAAATTGACGATCTCGCAGGAAGTCGAACCTGCATCTGAATGGCTAAGCACAAAAGTTCGATATACAAGGCGCGGTGGTGTTGCGGAAGCGGAGACGTACAAGGTCGAGCATTTCGCGACCCGCCGCAACGCCGTAGATCGGGCTTTTTGCGACGCCATCAAAATTGCTTGGCGAGGCCGTACCTCTTCACTTTGTCGTAAAAGGCGGTTTTCCCGAGGCCCAGGAGCTCGGCTGCCTGCTGCGCCTTCCCGTTGCACTTTTTCAGGGCCGAATGGATGATCCGCCGCTCCACTTCCGCCAGGGTGTCCTTGAGGGGCTGGGCGAGCCCGTCGGCTTCCGCGTCGAAGGGGACGGCGAAACCGGGAACGCTTTCGGCGGACCGGGTCGCGAGCTCCAGGTCCCCGGCGGTGATCATCTTGTTCTGCGCCAGCAGCACGGCCCGCTGGATCGCGTTTTCCAGCTCACGGATGTTGCCGGGCCAATCATGCCCCCGCAGCCGGTCGAGCACCTGGTCGGGGACGAGATCGATCTCCCGTTTGAGGAGCCGGCAGTATTTCCCGACGAAGTGGGAGACCAGGGCCGGGATGTCCTCCTTCCGTTCCCGCAGGGAAGGCAGATGGAGGTTGAAGACGTTGAGCCGGTAATAGAGGTCCTTCCGGAACCGCCCCTCTTCCACCGCCTTGGCCAGGTCGGCGTTGGTGGCGGCGATGACGCGGACATCCACCTTGATCGGGCTGTTGCCGCCAACCCGGATGATTTCCCCGTTCTGAAGGACGCGCAGGATCGCCGCCTGCATCCGGGGGCTGATATCGCCGATCTCGTCGAGGAAGATGGTGGCATCGGAGGCGATCTCGAATTTTCCCTTCCGCCGGGCATCCGCCCCGGTGAAGGCCCCCTTCTCGTGCCCGAACAGATCGCTTTCGAGAAGGCTTTCGGAGACCGCCGCGCAGTTGAATTTCAGAAAGGGTTTGTCCCGCCGGCCGCTGTGCTTGTGGATCAAATCGGCAACCAGCTCCTTGCCGGTGCCCGACTCGCCCGTGATCAGAATGGTGGTGTCCGAGTCCGCGACCTTGTAGACCATCTCCCGCAGATCACGGATTTTCCGGCTCTCCCCCACCATGTCGTCCGGCTGGTGCAGCCTGGAGAGCTCGTTCTTGAGGACGTTGATTTCCATGGCCAGGTGGTGCCTGACCTTTTCGCTCTCCTTCAGCTCCCGGATCTTCCGGTGGAGGATTCCCTCGATATTGGTGTGAAACCGCTTGATCTCCTCCTCGTGGCGCTTCCTCCTGGTGATGTCCCGCATGGCCACCAGCACCAGGTTATCCCCGCGATACCCCTGGAAGGGAGCATAGCTGCATTCCACAAAGATGTCGCCGACCTTCATCTCCATGAGCCCGGCGTCGCGGCGCCCCCCGGCGACCAGCTTGACCGGGCAGACGGCGCACGGCTCCCCCGTCCCGTGGAGCGACCGGTAGCAGGTTTGGCCCCGCTTGTATCCGAACTGGGTCATGGCGCTCCGGTTCATGTCCTCGATCACGAAGTCTTCCCGGATCAAAAAAATCATGTCGGGCATGACCTCGCTGAGCGCGCCCCGATTCTTGACCAGGCGCTCGATTTCCTCCTTGCTCTTCCGCAGCTCCTCGATGTGCGACCTCGACATTCCCCCCTCCAGTCGAGCAGTAAGATGTGATTTTTGATCGATGATTTTCGATTGAGAATCAGGGGCGGCTCATGTCCGCAGGCAAGGGCGGCTTCCTGATCGTGATTGTTTTTTCACTTCAAAAATCATATTTCAAAAATCATCCTTCCCTTTCAGCCGGCGGCCACCATGTCCGTTCGGCGGCGGTAGAGGCAGAGCCGGTTCTTGGCCAGGCGGCCCAGCCCGAAGTAGGCGAACCCGGCCTCCTGCATCCGTTTGGGCTCGTAGACGTTCCGCAGGTCGATGAAAATCGGCGTCTTCATCCCGTCCCTGATCCGGTCCAGGTCAAGCGCCCGATATTGGTTCCACTCGGTCATCAGCACGACGGCATCGGCCCCTTCGCAGGCGGCGTAAGCGTTTTCGACGAATTGGTACTCGGGGAAGATCTTCATCGCCTCCTTGATCCCCTGGGGATCATGGATCTGCAGCCTGGCCCCTTTCTCGTGGAGCACCGGAAGAATGGTGAGGGCCGGCGCTTCGCGCAGGTCGTCCGTCTCCGGCTTGAAGGTGATGCCGAGCACCCCGATGGTCTTGCCCGCTTCCGATCCGCCCAGGGCATCACGGATTTTCTTGATCATTCTCCCCTTCTGGGCGGCGTTCACCTCCACGGCGGCCTCCACCAGCCGCATGGAGCTGCCGTGCTCCTGGGCGATCCGCAAGAGGGCCAAAGTATCCTTGGGGAAGCAGGAGCCGCCGTACCCCGGCCCCGGATGCAGGAATTTGCTGCCGATCCGGCCATCGAGCCCCACCCCGGTCGCGAGTGCTTTGACATCCGCCCCCACCGTCTCGCACAAGTTGGCCATCTCGTTGATGAAGCTGATCTTGACCGCCAGGAAGGCATTGCAGGCATACTTGATGAGCTCGGCCGTTTCGAGGGTAGTCACCACGATGGGGGTGGCGTTCAGGTACAGGGGATTGTAGATCTCCCGCAGGACCTCCGCCGCCCGCTCGCTGTCGGTGCCGATCACCACCCGGTCCGGCCGCATGAAATCGGTAATGGCGGCCCCTTCGCGCAGGAACTCTGGGTTGGAGACCACGTCGAACTGGGCGTCCGGGTTGGTCTCTTTGATGATCCGGCCCACCTGCCGGCCGGTCCCCACCGGCACCGTGCTCTTGTCGATCACCACCGTATACTGCTTGATGCAGCCGGCGATCTCGCGGGCCGCCTCGTAAATGTAGGAGAGGTCCGCATAGCCGTTGCCCCGCCGCTGGGAGGGGGTGCCGACCGCGATGAAGACCGCCTGGGCGCGTGCCATGGCGGCAGCGAGATCGGTCGTGAACCGCAGCCGCCCGCCCTTCACGTTCTTTTCGACCATGGCCTCCAGGCCCGGTTCGTAGATCGGAATGCGGCCCTGCTCCAGGAGCTCGATCTTCGCCCGGTCCTTGTCCATGCAAGTGACATCGTGTCCGAACTCGGATAGGCAGGTGCCGCTCACCAAGCCGACGTAGCCCGTTCCGATCATGGCAATGTTCATAAATCTGATCTCCTTGCTGGAAGATTATACGGAAACAATTCGAAAAAACGGAAGAAATTTTTTCTGGTCAGTTGCGGCTGCCGGCCCCGCCCGCCTCCGCCAAGCCAACCCGGTAGTGATCGCGATACCAGGAAATGAAGTGCGCGAGCCCCTCCTCCACGGGGGTATCGGGCCGGAACCCCACGTCCCGGCTCAGATCGTCCACGTCCGCGTAGGTGCCCCGCACATCCCCCGGCTGCATGGGAAGGAAATTCTTCACCGCCTTCCTGCCCAGGCAATTCTCCAGGACCTCGATGAAGTGCAGCAAATCGACCTGCTTGTTGTTGCCGATGTTGTAAAGGCGATAGGCGGCAGAGCTGGTCCCCGGGTCTGCCCGCTCCGCATCCCATGCGGGATCGGGCTGGGGCGGACGGCGGATCACCTGCCACACCCCCTCGATGATGTCGTCGATGTAGGTGAAGTCCCGTTTCATCCGGCCGTGGTTGAAGACGTCGATGGGCCGGCCTTCGAGGATGGCCTTCGTGAAGAGGAAATACGCCATGTCGGGCCGCCCCCACGGACCGTAGACGGTGAAGAACCGCAGGCCGGTTGCGGGCAGACCGTAGAGATGGCTGTAGCTGTGGGCCATCAGCTCGTTGGCCTTCTTGGTGGCGGCATAGAGGGAAACGGGGTGGTCGACGTTGTGGTGGACCGAAAACGGCACCCGGGTGTTGGCCCCGTACACCGAGCTCGAGGAGGCGAAGACGAGGTGCCCGACCCCGGTGTGCCGGCAACCCTCCAGGACATTGCCGAACCCCACCAGGTTGGTGTCGATGTAGGCTTGGGGGTTCTTGAGCGAATAGCGGACCCCCGCCTGGGCGGCGAGGTTCACCACGGCGGCAAAACGATTGGCAGCGAAAAGCCCTTCCATGCTTGCCCGGTCCGCCAGGTCCAGCCGGACGAACCGGAACCCTTTCTCATGGTGGAGAAGGTCGAGGCGGGCCTGTTTGAGCCCGGGATCGTAGTATGTGTTGAGGTTGTCGAGGCCAACGACCTCGATTCCCTCCGCAAGGAGCTTCCGGCAAAGGAAAAAACCGATGAAGCCGGCGGCTCCGGTCACCAGCACCTTATCCAATTTCATGTGCATCGCCGATTGTGATCTGGTTCCTTCCGGGCTGCCCCGAGCCCTCGGAAGAAGTTGGCCGTACCTGGACGGAAAGGCGTTAAATTCGAGGCTGAATTATTGTAGGGAAATATCTTTCCGTTTGTACAGCGAATGTTGGTGGTTTGCAATGCCTTCCGGAAGCCATGGGGAGACAAGGGAACGCCGGCTGGACGACACGGACGCTTTTTCCCCTTGCAAAACCGGGAAGCTGCTTCGGAAAACGGAAGAGAAAGGCGGACGGATGGCTGCCCGGTGGACTTCGGATTGGGGCGGCCGGACGGCCGTCACATCGAAAGAGAGGGGGGCGGTGGGCGGGTGGTGCCTTTGCCCTGAATGGGGGGCCACCTATATTCATGGGCTCGCCGCCTCTGCTAAGGTTTCTCGCTCTCTATCCCCGCCTTGAAAAGGAAAAGGGCCGCCCGCAGGCAGCCCTCGAATATAATTGCAATCGTTAGATTAGCACTTTTTCCTCTTGCGGAGGTTGGTGCCGGCAAGTCCGGCCAGCCCGGAACCGAAGAGCAGCATAGTTGCTGGCTCGGGGACGGGGGCGGGAGCGTTTTGATGAGCCGTATATGCTATGACATTGTCTACCAGGCCTGGACCCGAATCATGGTAATTGGATGTTGTGAGCCCGCTATACATAATATAGCCGGAGCCATAGCTCCTGCCTGCAACTGTTGCATCACCGTCGTCGTTGACCATGAAGGTGGTCAGTCCAGCACCCGTCACGTAATCATGGGAAAGGTAGTTTCCAGTCTGATAGGTTGGGGTAGGGGAAAAAGTGAACGCCGCCATACCGTCAGCAGTGAGAGTGCCGCCATTGCTCAATTCAGCCTGGGGACCGGAAATTGTTGCTGGGCCAAAGGTAACCGGATCTCTATACCAACTGGCGGACTGGAGCAGTAAATTGCCGCCATCGTTAACCCATGACAAGACATCAGCATAATGGGTATTGACGTAAGAGGCAAATGTTCCATCCGTTCCGTCCCCACCTTCAAGCATGACAAATGAGTTTGCAGCATTGAAGATGTTCGCTGGAGTTGCCGCTCCATACGTATAGCTCACGTAATTGCCGGCACCGAAGACATCGTCAAAATTTGCGCTCTCGTCATATCCCCAAGGGTTATCTGAAACGAGGACGGGAGTGGCATGCGCCGTTACTGCCCCTGCCAATATCAACCAACTTGCCAACCCTGCATAAAGCTTTTTCATTTGACATTCCTCCTTCATCTTTTTTCAAGAAATGGTGTTTTTGACCTTCTCCTCGAAGGTTGCCTCCTCTGCCCATACTGCTGTCCTTCCAGCGTCTAAAAGGATGTAAGGGAAAGCCACCGCTTCCGCCTCAACCTATACCACCCAA
Organism: Deltaproteobacteria bacterium; assembly: GCA_021788685.1. Lineage (GTDB taxonomy): Bacteria > Desulfobacterota > Desulfobulbia > Desulfobulbales > UBA5123 > JAJYKH01. The sequence goes on from JAJYKH010000003.1 coordinate 10,772, forward strand.
AACGATCGTTAGGCCATTGGCGAGCTCGCCGCCGGTGAGCTGCAGGCAACGGGCGCTGTCATTACAGCAATTTCCAGCCCATAAACACCTAGGCCCGAGCAGCATAATGGTCATCGCCTTCAAGCATTGATCGTGCCAAGCCTTTGAGTTACCTTGTTTTGTAGAAAAGAGAGGCTTTTCTGTAACTGCTGGCGGGGTACCATTGCAAGGGAGGAGATGAAATGCCCCACTTCAGTGGGGCATTTCACCAATACCAAAGATTTTTTCGCAGTGCCCCCTGTGGGCTCTTGGAGCGATCCACAAACAGCAAGGGCGAGAAGGGAATTTTCCCTTTTCGCCCTTGCTGACCTGTATCTTAATTATGAAGGAGGTATTCTGCCGGTTACTCCACGGTCACGCTCTTGGCCAGGTTCCGGGGCTGGTCGACGTCGCAGCCCCGGAGGACCGCGATCTGGTAAGCCAAAAGCTGCAGGGGGATGGCATAGAGGATGGGGTTCAGCTCCTGGTGCACTACCGGCATCTCGATGGCCTGATCGGTGATCTTCCGGAGGGCCCGGTCGCCCTTGCTCCCCACCACGATCAACCGGCCGAGCCGCGCCCTCACTTCCTCAACGTTCGAGACCACCTTCTCGTAAACATGGTCCCGGGGGACCAGGGCGAGCACCGGCATTTCCCGGTCGATGAGGGCGATGGGGCCGTGCTTCAGCTCACCGGCCGCATACCCTTCGGCATGAATATAAGAGATTTCCTTGAGCTTGAGTGCCCCTTCCAGGGCAATCGGGTACATGCTGCCGCGGCCGAGGTAGAGAAAATCCCGGCTGGCGGCGTATTCCCGGGCCAGGGGCTCGATCTCCTCCTGCAGGCGGGGCAGCTCGGTTTCGAGAAGGGCCGGCAGCTCCACCAGGGCGGCGCCGAGCTCCCGGCTCGCCTCGGGCGCCACCGTCTCCTTCAGCTGCCCCAGGGAGAGGGTGAGCAGCAGGAGGGCGGCCAGCTGGCTGGTGAAGGCCTTGGTGGAGGCCACCCCGATCTCCGGCCCGGCATGGGTGTAAATGGTGCCGTGGGCCTCCCGGGTCATGGTGCTGCCCACCACGTTGCAGATCGCGATCACCCGGGCGCCCATTTTCTTGGCCAGCCTGAGACCGGCCAGGGTATCGGCGGTCTCCCCGGACTGGGAGATGAGGATCACCAGGGAGCTTTCGTCGAGCAGCAGCCTGCGGTAGCGGAATTCCGAGGCGATGTCCACCTCCACCGGGATCCCCGCCCACTTTTCCAGCCAGTACTTGCCCACCAGGGCTGCATGCCAGGAGGTGCCGCAGGCCACCAGGACGATGCGGCGGATCGCCTCCGCCTCCTGCCGGCCGAGCCCCAGCTCGCTAAAGCGGACCAGCCCGCTCTCGGCGTCGAGGCGGCCCCGGATGGTGTTGAGAACCGACTGGGGCTGCTCGAAGATTTCCTTGAGCATGAAATGCTTGTAGCCGGCCTTCTCCGCCATGCCGGCGTTCCAGTCGATGGTCCGGGTTTCCTTTTTCACCCGGCGGCCGGAGTGGAGCTTCATCACCTCCCACCCCCCGGGACGGAGCACCGCGAGCTCTTCGTCGTCCAGGAACACCATCTGCCGGGTAAAGGGCAGGAGGGCCGGAATATCGGAGGCGAGCAGGCAGCCGCCCCCCTCCTGGATGCCGAGGACGAGGGGACTCTGGTTGCGGACGGCCACCAGGGTATCGGGTTGCCCGGCCCACATGACCCCGAGGGCGAACGAGCCGTGCACCTTCTTGAGGGCCTTGGTTACCGCCTTGGCGAGGTCGCCGTTCAGACTCTCTTCGATGAGGTGGGCGAGCACCTCGGTATCGGTGTCGGAGGAAAAGAGGTGCCCCTTCTGCTGGAGCTCCTCCCGCAAGGATTGATAATTCTCGATGATTCCATTGTGCACCACCACCAGCTCGCCCGTGCAGTCGCAGTGGGGATGGGCGTTTCTCTCGGTGGGTGCCCCATGGGTGGCCCAGCGCGTGTGCCCCAAGCCGATGTGGCTCAGGACGTCCCGCTGGCCGTCGATCTTTTCCTCCAGCCGGGCGAGCTTGCCCTCGCAGCGATGCTTGCAGAGCTTGCCTTCGTAGAGGTAAACGATGCCGGAGGAGTCATACCCGCGGTACTCGAGCTTTTTCAGGCCTTCGAGGATGATCGGGACCACCCGCATGCTGCCCACGTAACCGACGATGCCGCACATCTTTCCCCCTTGGGAATGAAGAATGAAAGATTTTTCTCTTATTCTGCATTCTCCATTTCCTATCGCGCCCCCTGCTGGAAGAGGACCGTCTTGGCGGTCATGAAGATGATGCCCAGGTCCATCCGCAGGGACATGTTCTTGATGTAGTAGAGATCGTACTCCAGCTTCCGGAGCGCATCCTCTTCCGAGGCCCCGTAGGGATAATTGATCTGCGCCCACCCCGTAATACCCGGTTTTACGTTGTGTCTCAAGCTATAATATGGGATCCTGGCGGCGAGCTGCCCCACGAAGACCGGCCGTTCGGGCCGCGGCCCCACAAAGCTCATCTCTCCTTTCAACACGTTCCACGTCTGCGGAATCTCGTCGATGCGGACCTTGCGGATGAATTTTCCGAATCGGGTGGTACGGTCGTCATCGGCATTGGCCCAGACCGGGCCATTTTTCTCCGCGTCCGTCCGCATGGAGCGGAATTTGACAATCTCGAAGCTTCTCCCTTTCTCGCCCACCCGCTCCTGCCGGTAGAAAACGGGGCCGGCCGACTCCAGCTTGATGATTATCGCCGTCACCAGGCAGACGGGCAGCGCCGTGATCAGCCCGGCCAGGGAAACCGCGATGTCGATCACCCGTTTCACCAGCGCGACGGTGCGGCTTGTTTTGAACCCTTCCGAATAAATGATCCAGGAGGGATTCACCTTTTCGACCATGATCTTCCCGGCCAGCCCTTCATAAAAAGTGATGCCGGAGACGATCTGCACTCCCTGGAGCTTGCAGGCCATCAGCTCCTCGATGGGCATCTGCCCCCTCTTGTCGTCGAGGGTCACCACGATCTTGTGCGCCCGGTGCTCGCGGCAGATCCGGAGGAGGCCTCCCTTCTCGGCCGCCAGGCCCTTCAGCGCCTGAACGGTCCGGCCGCCGACCCGGGCCGCGATCCGGTACGCGGTGTCCTTTTTCCGGGCGATCTCGGCCGCGATGTTTTCCGCCATGGCGCCTGCGCCCAACAGCACCACCGGCTGGGTGAAGAGCTGGCGGTCGAGGACCATGGTGTAGAAGAACCGCCACAGGCCGACCGTGCTGCCGATGACCAGACAGCCCAGCCAGAACACCCGGGTGGAAATCATCACCGCGGGGAAGAGGAAATAAACGAGCCCCAAGATCATGCAGCCGATGCCCAAGGCCTGGAACAGGCGGGCCAGGGTGTCGGCGAAACCCGGCGGCAGGCTCATGTCGTACAGGTCGAAAAGGTACAGACAAAATTGGAAGGTGATGGTGACCAGGATCGCCCTGCTGACCAGCTGGGGCACCCCGGCCAGCCACTGCTGGCTCTCGTACAGGAGGGAGGTGCTGCCGATGGCGAGAAAAATCAGCATCCCTTCCCCGAGAAAGAAGACCAGGTGACGGGCGGGATAATATTTTTTGAAGATCAGGGGCACGGCTCAGGAGTCCTGAATCCGTGAGCGTTCGTCCGCGTGCCGAGTCCGCGAAGGCGACCGTTCGATTATTGTAAGGCTATATCGAGCAGTTGCCGACAAAGGAGACGGCGTGCGGACGGACGCCCCGCAGGGCGACGGGTGCAAACGTCTCTTCATTGCCGATCCCTTCCATAAGAGGAATCCAACAACATAGACTGACCAACCAATCCGGTCGTCACGGGCCTAGGAGGGATGGTAGCCGGCGTACTCATAAGAGCCTTTGTAGCGGTAAAGCCGGCTTTCGATCTCGTTGACCTGAACGCCATTGAACACCACCCCGGCGATCTTGTCCTTGCCAACCGCCGCAGCTAGCTTCTTCACCTGCTCCCGGCCGGCGACCCCCCACCGCACCACGAGCACCACGCCATCCACATGGCGGGCGAGGACCGCCGTCTCGGCGGCCATGTCCATGGGGGGACTGTCGATAATGACGAACCGATCGGGATAGCGGCCGATGAGCTCTTCGACCGCCGCCGCCATCTTCTCCGAATCGAGCAGCTCGGAAGGATTGGAGGGCGGAGGGCCGGCGGGGATCACGGAAAGCTTGGGAATTTCTGTTTTCCTGATCAGGGAGCCAAGGCTGGTACCGTCCTGCAGGTGGTCGGCCAGGCCCCTCTCGTTGGAAAGGCCGAAGAGGCCTGCCAGGGAGGGCCGCCGGAAATCGCAATCCACCACCAGGGCGTGCTGCTCCACCCCTTGGGCCAAGGTGGCCGCCAGGTTGGCCGCGACAAAGCCTTTCCCCTCGTTCGGCGCAACGCTCGTGATCAGGATGCTCCGGGGTGCCTTCCCCGCCGCGGGATGGAGCAGCTTGGTGCGGAGGCGGCGAAAACTTTCGGCCGCCGGCGAAAACGAATCATTGACCGCCACCAGCTTGTCGTCGAGGGCGGCAACCCGGCCGGCGAAAAGACCATCCCGGGACCGCTTCGTCCCGGTGCCAGGCGCGCCGCCGGCAGCAGCGGTTTGGCGGAGCGGGGCGGCATCGCTCCGGCCCCTGCCCCCGCCGATTCCCTCGGGAGGGGGCCCCGGGCTGCCCGTCTTCCGGTCACTGGCCGGAGCCGTCTTGGTGATGGCTTCGAATAGCTTCCCCACAACCTACCCCCTTATGCCTTGATTTTATCCGGCAGATATGACCTGCATCCGGTATGCAGTTCTTTTCTGCCGCCGCTCTCAGTGTAATCTGCTCACATTGCTCTGAACGATCTCCCGCAGACTGCCGATGACGATGATCTGTTTGTACCACAGAGTGACGATGCCGCTGGTGATGATCAGGACGGCCACGGAAAAAGCCGCTGTCCAGTACAAGCTTTTCATCCTGAGCATCCGTTTTTCCTTTTCCGTGCGGATGAGGGGAACGGAGCAGGTCACGGGCACGCCCAGCCAGCTTTCGAGGTCGGCGGCATCCTTAAATGAGCTGTCGAAGCTTTCGAGCAGGAAGGAAATTCCACCACCGATGCCGAGCCCCGCCACGGCGGCGATCAGCATGAACAGGAGAAAATTGGGCCGGACCGGCTTGTCCGGCAGATTGGCCGGTTCGAGAATCCGGAACTGGCTGCCCTTTTGCTGCCTCTCGAGCGCTTCCGCCGACTCGGCCTGGAGGCCGCGGGAGACCAGGTCATCGTAATTCTTGCGAAACTCGCTGTAGTCCCTGGTGAGAGAAGCCCATTCCGCCTCGCGCACCGGGGCCTTCTCAATCCATCCCTCGTAGAGGTCCATCTGCTTCTTGATACCGGCCATTTCCTTCTGCAGGTTGCCGATGTTCATCTCGATGTCCCTGGCCCGCGGATCACCCAGCGCCTGTGCCGGCGCTCCCGGCGCCGAAACCGCGCCGGTCTTTTCCAGCTCCGCCACCAGGGCCTTCAGCCGGATGACGTCGGGGTGGCGGTCGGTATACCGCCCCTCAAGGACGGCAAGCTGCTGCTTGGCTTCCGCCAGGCCCAAAGGCACGTTGGCGGCTTCCGGCTTGCCGGACACTGATGCCACGCGGAACGCGGCCTGGTCCTGCAGGAGGAGCTTGGTCCGCTCGAGCTCCTGGATGTTGTTCTGGAGACTCTGGTATTGGGACTGGAGGGTAGCCAGTCTCGCCATGTTGGCCCCCCGCTGCTCCGCCATCTCGTTGTAATATTTCAGCTTGTAGTCCCGCATGACGGCCTCTTTCTCATCGAGGGTCTTCTTGGCCGCCTTCAGCTGGTTCTGAAGATAGGACACGTTGTCGGAGGTCCACTCCTCCCGCAGCCGGAGGTTTTCCTCGATGAACTTGTCGGCCAGGGCGCTGGTGACCCGCATGACCTCCTGCGGATCGCCGCCCTCGTAGGTGACCCGGAAAACGTCCCCTTCCGGATCGGGGACGATCTGGATGTCCGCTTGCATCTTGGCCACGATGTCTTCCGGCAGCTTTTTCTTCTTGAGCTCGGGATAGAGGTTGAAACGATTGATGAGATCCTCGAGGCTCGGCCCGCTGGTGATCTGCTGGCTCAGGTTGGTGATGATCTGCACGAATTCCGTTTTGGAATCCGGGGACCTCTCCTTGGGATCGGGGTTGATCTTCTGCCGCTCGTACATGATCAGGGCGGTGGATTCGTAGGCCTTGGGAAAGGCCACATACGCCGCAACCCCGGCCATGATCGCCACGAGCAGGGAGCTGAAGATGATTTTCTTCCGACGGAGAAAGGCGTCCACGGCCTGGCGGATCTGTTGGCGCTGCTTTTCTTCCATGGCAGATTACTCGGGAATGGGTTGGGAAAGGCTCTGAGGAACATTGACAGCCTGGGCGCTTACAGCCAGCGCTTCAGCTCTTTGCCTGCGTTCAACTGCACATAAATACGATGATCGTCATAACTGTTCCCGGGGAGCTCGGAGTCGAGCTGCCGATAGGAATATCCGGCTGCGATGGCATACCAGCGCCAGAAGGCATAGGTCAGGCTCAGGCCGCCCACGAGGCTCTTCTCACCATGATGGGGGGAGGCCTCGATGAAGGTGTCTTCCCGGTAGAGAAGGTATGGCTGGGAGCTGAGGCCCGCTGTGAGCTGATAGTCCACATCCCCCCGCACCGACCAGAACCTGGACAGGCCGCCCTGGGTAATGGCGTCGAACTGGAGCTCCTCCATGCCGCCCTTGCCCGCCACCTTGAAGCTGCCGTGGTTGATCTTGCGGGTATACTCGGCGGCATAGTCGAAGGCCGTTTCGCCGCGCCCACTCTCGAGGTCAGCATAAGAGACCCCCACCGAGGCCGCCATGGCGGTTTCCGGTCCCAGCCCCCGCTGCCACCCGATATCGCCCCGGTGGAGATCATACCCGCTGCGGTCCCGTTCGTAGTTGAGGGTGGTGTACTGGTATGACCCGAACACAAGGTCATGAGGATTCACCAGGAAATTGAGGAGTGCCCCCAGGCGGTGCTCGTCCAGATCCGGCGAGACTCTGAAGTCGCCCTTGAGGTAATCGTAGGAGAGCTCGGTTTCCCATTGGTGATTGAGCTGGCGGGTCACGCTCAGGTAAGGGTGGTGCTGCACGTGATCGTCAACACTGGGGGAGTCGTTCTCCAGAATCTGGTTGGTGTATCCTCCCTTCAAAAAGCTTTTTTCGGCATATTCGTAATTGGCGGCCACTGTGACGCCGTTTGTCCAGTAATCGGAGCGCGTCCGGTCGGCGGAAAGCGGAATGCCGGCCCCGGGCTGCTCCACATATTCCCTGACATAGTAAGTGTAGTCGTTGGACCGCATGAAGCTCTCCCTGACCTCCATCGAGAAACGGCGGGAGAACTGCTTGCTTCCGTCGAGGGTGAGGAAATGGTCCACCTGCTTTCCACCATTCTCGTGGTGGTACCGCAGCGCCGGGGCGTAGCCGAACGACAGCTTATCCCGCGGCCCTTCCGAGGTAAGGACCAGCGATGGGGAAAGAGTGGTGAACCAGCCGTTCTCCTTAGCCGTTTCGGTCAGACCGACATTGGAATCATATTCGTTGAGCAAGGAAACGCTGCCGGTGAGGATAGCCTGCCTGCCGCTGGCCGCTGCGGCGGGCAGCAGCAGAACCATTGCCACGGGAACAACACGGGAAAAAGACATGCCTGGTCCTGGAATTAGGGAACGATGATCGTGTCGCCGGGGGAAATGAGGATGTCCTGCTGCTTCTTCCCTTCGACAAAGGAATCATAATCGAAGGAGAGCCTTTGCTCCTGGCCGGCAACCCGCCTGATCACCGCGATCTTGTCTTTTTTCGCCCATTCCAGGAAGCCGCCGCCCCGGGCAATGGCCTGGAGGACGGTGATGGGGTGATCGATGAGGAACTCCCCGGGCTGCTGCACCTGTCCCTCCAGGTAGTAGCGCTTGCTCCGGTTTTCGACCAGGGTCACCGAAACCGCCGGCGCGGTGATCACCTTGCCGAACTCCTCGCTTAGAAAAGAGGTCAGCTCCTTGATGGTTTTGCCGTCCGCCTTCACCTCCCCCACCAGGGGCATGGAAATGCGGCCATCGTTCCGGACCGTCAGGGTCTTGGTGAGCTCCGGCTCCCGCCAGACCTGGATCGACAGGATATCGCCCACGCCGATGATGTATTCATCGTCGGGAGCCGGTTTCTTTGACGCGGCATCCGGGGGGGCGGCGGCAGCCATTCCCGGCAGACCGAGAAGAAGGGTTACGATCGCCAGCAACCGAAAAAAATGGCCCGGGTTCCGGGCCGGCCGTGCACAGCACAAATCCATCTCGTTGCCTCCGACCTGAAGTGAATGTAATCCCTGCTCTTGTGCAATCCCGCAGATCTGGTCCTGCTTAAGTAACCGACACTGGGGGCATCGGAGCGTCGAGGCGGCTCCTGCCTCATTTTTATAAGCGATCACAGGGCCGGGGATGCGCAAAAACGGCCTGTGAGGCTGTACTCGGGTACGCGAGCAGGCCGCTGAAAAGCAGATTCGGTGCCCGTGATCGCATACCTGCTTGGGGACATTCACCAAAAGGATAGCAAGCCGCCGAAAAAAAAATCAAACGATATTTTTTCTCATTTCAAGGGACCGGATGGTCCCAGGCCAATCGGAGGGGCAGAAAAGGCTGCCGTACCAAATCACAGGGCAAGAGCCCCGAGGCTGTACCGTCTCTTGCTTGTAAGCGGTCGCAGGGCCCTCTTGCCCGAAGGGCTTATGCAGCCTGCTGCCCGCGAAAGCGGCCTGTGAGCTGGATTGGTGCTCCGAGAAACAGGCCTTTGACAAGGGAGATGCGGTGGCCTGTGACCGCGTACGCGCGGCCGAACGGGGGGGTCGGCACCTGGTGCCCATCGGGAGCGGCACGTGACGATTCTCTTTAAAATCACCACCCTGGCTTTACTTGCGATTTCTTTTTCTGCTACCATCAGAGCGGACCCCGGGCCTCACCCGCCTCTAACCAACACTTCCTGGTAATGATTATGCCGAGACGTTGGACTGCTTCCGCCTGCCTCCTCCTGACGGTTCTTGCGATCGGCTGTTCGAGCCCGGAAGAGAAAAAGGCGACCTGCTACCGGAATGGCCTGGCCTACCTCGAAAAGGGGCAAAACGAAGCGGCAATCCTCGAATTCCGCAATGCCGCCCAGCTCGACCCTCTTGACGCCGAGGTCCGCTACCGCCTCGGTTTGGCCCTGCTCGCCAAGGGGAAGTACCAGGAAGCCTACCAGGAGCTCGACCGCACCCTCTCCCTCGTTCCCAACCACCGGGAGGCCCTGCTCAAGACCGCGGAGATGCTGGCCCAGGCCGGACAGCTCGACGAAAGCCGCAACCGGCTGGAGAAGCTGCTGGCGCTGGACCCCAACCATGCCGAAGCCCTGCTCCTTGACGCAGGCATCCAGCTGCGCCAGGGGCGGGCCGAGCTGGCCGGGCCCATGATCGAGCGACTCATGAAATTGCGGCCGGGCTGGGACCGGGCTTATCTTCTGGAGGCGCGCCTCCAAGAGGCCGCCGGCAATGAAGCGCTGGCCGAGGGCTCCTTCCGGAAGGCCCTGGAGCTCAACCCGCGTGAGCCGGGCAACCACCGGGCCCTCGCCATCCATTACCTGAAGCGTAACGACCGGGAGAAGGCGGAGGCCGCCCTCAAAGCCATGATCGAATCCTTCCCCGCCGACCCCTGGCCAGTGGGCCGGCTGGCCTCCCTCTATCTGTTCGCCGGCAGGGATGGAGAGGCGGAACGGGTGCTGGTCGAGGCGGTGGCCCACCACCCCGAGCAGGAAGGGTTCGCCCTCGAGCTGGCCAATTTCTACCGGCAGCGGGGGCTGGCGGCCAAGGCGGAGTCGGTCTACCGCCAAGCGATCGCCCGGTCGAAGCGGCCGGCGGACCTCCAGGCCCTGCTCGCTGATTTCCACTTCGAGCAGCAGCAGTTTGCGCTGGCCAACAAGGAGGTGGACGAAATCCTGGCCGCGGCCCCCCACCACCGCCTGGCCAGCCTGGTGCGGGCCAAGCTTCTGCTTCAGGAGAGGCGGCCGGCGGACGCCCTCGAGATCCTCAACCAGCTGATCAAGGATTATCCCCGCTGGGGCGAGGCCTACTACTTCAAGGCCGTCGCCCACGACGCCCGGGGCGAGCAGGAGCTTTCCCAGCAGGCGGCCGCAGACGCGGTGAAGAACGCCCCCGGAGACAGCCGCTTCCGGACGCTCCTTGCCAGGGATTATCTTCTCAAGAGGGATTTCGATGCCGCCCGGAAGGAGGCGGAGACGGCGCTCCGGCTGGACCCCGTCAACGCCCGCGCCGCCCTCCTGCTCGGGGAGAGCCTGCTCCGCGCCGGCAATTACGACAGGGCCTTGCAGGTTTTCGACACGATCCTGGAAAAGTCCCCGGCCGACCAGCAGGTGCGGCAGCTCAAGGGGATCACCCTGCTCGCGGCCGGCAAAACGGCAGAGTCCCGGGCAGTCTTCGAGGAAATCCTGGCCGCCGACCCCCGGTTCACGCCGGCCCTGGCCGCCATCGTCGCCGGGTACCTCCGGGGCAAGGATCCGCAGGCGGCAGAAGAGCGGGTGAAGAAGCAGATCGCCCTGGCGCCCGGCCACGCAGGCCACCGGCTGCTGCTGGCCGATCTCCTGTACCGGCGAAAGGCCCTTCCCGAGGCGCTGGCCCAATTCGCCGAAGCGCAGCGGCTGGCGCCCGAGCTGCCCGAGCCTTACATCATGACTGCCCGCATCTTGGCCCAGCAGGGGGAAACGGAAAAGGCCATCGCCCAGTACCGCTCCCTTCTCGCCGCCAAACCGGACCATACCGAGGCCTATACCGGTCTGGGCATGCTTCTCGCGCAGACCGGCGATACCGCCGGGGCGATTGCCGCCTACCGGAAGGTGCTGGCGGCCGACCCTCGCTCGGCGCCCGCCGCCAACAACCTGGCCTGGCTGCTGGCCCAAGGGAAGGGGGCGGAGCTGAGCGAGGCCCTCCGGCTGGCCCTCCTGGCCAAGGAGGAGGTGCCCGCCGACCCGCACGTGAGCGATACGCTGGGCTGGATCCATTACCGGCGGGGCGCTTACGATCTGGCGGTGGGCCAGTTTTCGGAGGCGGTCGCCGCCGCCCCCCTGTTTCCGACCTTCCGCTACCATCTGGCCCTGGCCCTGGCGGCCAAGGGCGACAAGGAGAAGGCCCGGGAGGAGCTCAAGCGCTCGCTTGCCGAATCCGACCCCTTCCCGGAAAAGGAAGAAGCCCGGAAGCTGCTGAAGACGCTCTAGCCTCCGCCTTGCCGGGAAATTCCCGAAGTCCTCAGGGGGAAACGACCGCGCTTGAGCCCCGGGAGGAATTCTCTTCCATGCCAAGGACTTTCGTCATCGCCGATATCCACGGCTGCCACCAGGCGCTGGCTCGCCTCCTCGAAAAGATCTCCCCCGATCCCGATCGGGACACCCTCGTCTTCCTCGGCGACTACGTCGACCGGGGTCCGGCCTCCCGCGAGGTAGTCGAAACCCTTCTCGACCTGCGCCGCTCCCATGCCCGCCTGGTCACCCTGATGGGCAACCACGAGTCCATGCTCCTCGATTATCTCGCCGGCGGCGACCCGGGCCTTTTTCTGGCCGCGGGCGGCGCGGAGACCCTGGAGAGCTACGGCATCGTCACCTACGGTGACCAGTGGACCCAGGAGGTCCTGCCCCCCGAGCACCGGCGCTTCCTGGAAGGCCTGCTCCCCTGGTGGGAGGACGAGAATTTCATTTACGTCCACGCCGGCCTGGAGCCGGGGGTCGAGCTGGCGTGCCAGTCCAAGGACTGGCTGCTCTGGGCCCGCCAGGGGTTCATCGACTCGGACTTCGATTTCGGCAAGCGGGTCATCTACGGCCACACCCCCTGGCCGGAGCCCCGGGTGGATGCCACCCGGATCGGCATCGACACCGGCGCGGTCTACGGCGGGCGGCTCACCTGCCTGGTGCTGCCGGAGATGGAATTTGTGAGCGTGGAGGGCGGAGTCCATGGGGCGGGCTGGAGAGATTAATTAAACTTAAATTTTTCACCAACTTTTCGGCCTTGCATGGGGAAAAAGAGCAGGAGCTCGCCCGTGGCGATGGAATTCTGCAGCACATCGAGAAAACCAAATTCAAAAAAATCGCCTCATAAAAAGATAAGAGAGAATGGTACGAGAAAACCGGGTCGTCCATCTCTCTCCGGCCGCCCACCAAAGCGCTGGATAAAAAGACCAGCGGTGACAGGAGGCGGCTGAAAGCGATTGCCAAATCTACCAGTAACCGATCACAGGTGCGGTGATGCAGCGATTAGCGTCGGCAGCAGTGCCGACAAAGCGGCCTGTGAGGCTGTTCGGGTACGCGAGCAGGCCGTTGACAAAGCAGATTCGGTGCCTGTGATCGCCGAGTTGGCGGAAGCCATGGTCAGAGGATACTGACCCTGCGTATAAGGCCTCCCGGGCGTATCACGAAACCGCGCTGAGCACAATCCCTGGCGGCACCAAAAAAAGACGGGTCGCGGCTTGCGCCGGCCCGTCTTTTTTTGTCCTGGAGAACGTATTCCTGAATCCGTGAGCGTTCGCCCGGGCGCCAGATCCGCGAAGGCGGACCGTTCGATTATAGCGACCTATATCGAATAGTCGCCGACAAAGAAGAGGCGTACGGACGGGTGACGGGTGAAGTCATGGCTCGGCCGCGGTTTGTACCATGAGTCATTGGTTCAATAAGATAAGATAGGTCAAACGAGATCAACCCGTCGCCACGGCTTCAAGGTATTCTTAAAACTCGACTCATGGCCTGGCAATGCCGGGATGGCCGGAAATCTGGTTCGCCACCATGCCTCTCTCTTCAGCCGAAATGTCCTTCAGCACCGAGATGGACTCCCGCACATAGGGATCGCCCTTGAGGCCGGTCCGCCATTTCTCCGGGTCGTTGTCCTTCTTGGTGTCTTCGTCATCCACGTCGGAGCTGGCGTGCAGCCGGGAAAAGAGCTTGCTCTCGGCCTCAATCTGCTGCCGCTCCTGCTGCATTTTCTCCAGGTTCAGCGTCTGGCGGGTTTCCTGCCGCTGGATCTTGGCTTTCTGGATTCCCTGCTCGATCTTGGCGAAATCGCTGCTGTGGGCCACCCGCTCTATGCTGTGGGCCTTCAACAGGCTTAGGGAAGGCACCGCCTGGGGCCATTTGGCAAAGGGAACCGGGGAAATGGTGTCCCAAGGCAGGGAATTGTCCAGGTACTTCTCCCCGGTTTTCATGCCGCTGAACCAGTCAGGGAGAACGATGTCCGGCACCACCCCCCGGTATTGCGTGGAGTTGCCGGTGATGCGGTAGAACTTCTGGGTGGTGATCTTGAGCGCGCCGAGGGGCTTGAACTTTTCCATGTTGTCGAACGGGACTCCCCGATCGAGGTCGATCACCGCCTGCACCGTGCCTTTGCCGTGGGTGTGCTTACCCCCGATGATGACGGCCCGCCCGTAATCCTGGAGGGCGCCGGCAACGATCTCGGAGGCGGAGGCGCTGAAGCGGTTCACCAGCACCACCATGGGCCCGTCGTACTCGGTTCCCGGATCCTTGTCGGACAGGGTCTGGACCTTGCCATCGCCCTCCCGGACCTGGACGATCGGACCTTTGTCGATGAAGAGGCCGGCGGTCATCACCGCATCGTTGAGGGAGCCGCCGCTGTTGTCACGCAGGTCGAGGATGAGGCCGTCGATGTGCTTGGCCGTGAGCTCCCGCAGGGCCTTCCGGGTGTCATCGGTGACGTTGCGGGAATTCTTGCTTGCTTCGAAGTCCCGGTAGAACTCGGGGATTTTGAGGTACCCGAAAGTGCCTTTCCCGTCCGGGGCCGGAACACGGGCCTCCTTGACAAAGGTTTCCTCGATCTGCACCACGTCCCGGATGATGGGGATCACCATCTGGGTGCCGTCCGGCTTGCGGACGGTGAGCCGGACCTCCGTGCCTTTCTCGCCCCTGATGAGACCCACCGCATCCCGCAGGTCCATGTTGGTGATGTCCACCGGCTCCTTGGCCCCCTCGCCCACCTTGAGGATGATGTCTTCGGCCTGGAGCTGGCCCTGGCGGGCAGCGGCACTGCCGGGGATGACGCTCTCCACCTTGACATAGCCGTCTTCTTCGCGGAGGCGGGCACCGATGCCTTCGAGCGAGCCACGCATGTGGATATCGAAATCCTCCTTGGAGATCGGGGGCATGTACAAAGTATGTGGATCGAATGCCTTGGTGATGGCATCAAAGAAGTTGTTGTAATACTCCTTGTCGAGATCTTCCTTGAGACGGATCAGGTATTCCTCATTGCTCTTCCGCACCTTTTGCCGCGCCTGGTCCATGAGGCGCTGCTTGGTCCCGGGGTCGATCTGGGCCAACGGCTTGTCCGCGAGCTTCTGGTCTTCGAGCAGGTCGAGAAAGCGCTTGCCCACCTGGAATTTCAAATTCTGGTGCCAGCGGTCCCGGAGCTCCTGCTCGTTCTTGCAGTAGCCCACCTTCTTGGGGTCGAGCTCGATGGTCTCGTCTTTCGTGAAGTCGAAAGGGGAGGAGAAGAGCGAGGGCAGCTCCTTCTGCACGAAGGCGATCCTCTCGCGCATGATTCCTGCGGCTACCTGGGGCAGCTCGAGGTCCCCCTTGTTGATCTCGTCGTCGATTTGGCTCGAGTAGGTCTTGAGCCGCTCCACGTCTCCGGCCAGAAGGAATTTCTTCTGGAAATCCAAACCCTCCAGGTAGAGGTTGAAGGCGTTCTTGGAAAGCTTGTCATCGAAAGGCTTGTGGCTGTAATGGTAGTTGGCCAGGTATTCGCGCAGCACATAGCCGAGGAGCATGGCCCGGTTGTTTTCGAAATCAGCGGGCTTCTGACGGGCCCACGCGGGCCCGGGGGCAATGAGGCAGATGGAAAGCAGAAATACGGCAAAGGGTCGTCTCAGGATTCGCATGAACATGTGGCGGGTTGCTCCCGAAGGTCGGAAAAAAGGACGGCTTGCGCCGGCTGAAGGACTCATCCCCTGGAGACGCGGTGGCGGTCTCCAGGCGCTAATATACTGTCTTTGCCTGGCAGAGCACAAGGGGGAGTGGCAAAAGGAACGAAAAAATAAGGGGGAGCAAAGCGGCTCTCAGCAATTAACAATCGGCGATGATGATAAAAGAGAAGGTTAGGAAAGGCTGCCCGCAACGGCCGCGCCTTCCTCGAATCACTTCCGGTCCGGGTTTCGGGCTGAGCCTTGGGGCGGGAACCATCGGCTGGAAAAGAAAACAGTACCCGACGCCAGGACAATAAAACTCCGGAAATGACGGCCATATTGCTACAAATGCCTTTCCAGGATCTGCCGGGCCTCCGCCAGGGAGAGGCCCTGGAGGAGAAACCGTTTGGTGCGGCCCTGGTGGCCGCTGTCGAGCACCACGGCTGCCTTCGGCATCCCGAACAGCTTGGCGAGAAAACGGACCAGGGCCGCGTTGGCCTTCCCATCC
>JAJYKH010000218.1 GCA_021788685.1 Deltaproteobacteria bacterium
CCGATCTCTGGCCCAGCAGCATGGCGAAGAGGATGAGGAAGAGCACCAGGTTGAAGAGCAGCAGGGCCAAGGCGTAGCGTTGCCAGCTCATGTCGTCGTTTTGGTCTACCCCGCAGATGCGGTAAAGCAACTCTTCACATGGGGCCAGCACGGGGGAGAGCAGGGTGCGCTCGCCGCTGGCGACCCTGGCCATGTAGCCGCCAAGGGGAACGGCCAAGAGCAGGACCGCGGCAAGCAGGGCCAGGAACTGCAGCAGATCGAGGCTGGAAGCGATGTTCATGGGAGATTTCCAGACGTGTTGAGTGGACGGTTGGCGCCGGATGAGGCGCGCTTTTGTTGAGGGAACGTAACACGACCGCCATCAAGACAGGATCAAAACGGACTGGCAAAGCATCAAGAAGCTATCAAAATTGTATCATTTTCGATTAGGGAGAGGCTTGAAAGGAGCCATTTGCCAGAACCGCCAAGCACCTTTTCTTACGCAATGCCTAACCACCCACCGGAGGATTTCCCACCCTTGCGTTGGCTTTTTCCGCCCGGAGATCCTTCCCGCCTCCCCGATTCCTCGAGCAAATCTTTTTTCCTGTCACCCCTGAAAAAAATCCCTCACCACTGCGGAATGCGACACCAAAACAGCTGACGCTTACTGAAAAATGAATGGCAAAATGTCATTTTTGGGGAAGACTCACAAGATTTTGATTTCTATGCACATTAGAGCAGAATAATTCTTTTGGTCTCCCTTATTTCTCCCCGAATGGTTGACACCACGGCCGAAATGTGTCATTTAGAGGCCGCCAAACAGAATCAATCCCACATGCATTTCCTCTCCCAAGGTCCTTTTGCGAATTTTCCTTGTAAAAAAATATTCGCAAGACGAGATTTGGGAGCCGCAACAGCAACCGTCACAGATGAGAATATCATCAATTTGATGCAATAACAGGTTGTTGCATGATTGATGATGCTCTGGTCCGTGGAGAAATATTTTGCGGCCATGAAACCTGGACGGATAAGCTTCCAGAATTGTGAGGTAAACCGCTTGATGAAATGGACGTATCGACTTTGCTCCTCCCTCCTGCTGCTGCTTTTTTTTGTGCCCTCCTCCTCCCTGGCCCTGATCGGGAGCCCATCCGGACAATTGGTCGGGCCCCCGTCCGGACCGTGGAAGATCAATGCCCGGCAAGTGCAGTTTCTTGATCAGCTGGAAAAAGACACCTTCTCTTACTTCTGGGATTCCACCGATCCCCGGAACGGGCTCACGCCAGACCGGTTCCCCGGCGACAGCGAATCGAGCGTGGCCGCCGTCGGCTTCTCCCTGACCTCCTACCTGGTCGGCGTGGAGAGGCATTACATCACCCGGGCCGAAGCGGCGGCGCGGACGCTCACCACCTTGCGGACCCTGGCGGATGGCCCCCAGGGGCCGGCCACGAGCAACGTGAACGGCTACAAAGGTTTCTATTACCATTTCCTGGACATGAAAACCGGCCTCCGGGCCAACCGATCGGAGCTGTCGACCATCGACACCGCCCTGCTGATGGCCGGGGTGCTTTCCGCCCAGACCTACTTCGACGCCGACAACCCGACGGAGGCCCAGATCCGGACCATTGCCGACAACCTCTACCGCCGGATCGACTGGCCGTGGTTTTACGACCGGAAGCATCAGCCGCTGCTCAGCATGGGCTGGTACCCGGAAAATGGATTCGGAAGCGCCTACTGGGGCGGGTACAACGAGGGGATGATCCTTTACATCCTGGCCCTGGGGTCGCCGTCCCACCCGATCGCCGGGGATTCATGGGCGAAATGGACCGGCTCCTACCGCTGGGATACCTTCTACAACTATCCCTTCGTCAATTTTGGGCCCCTGTTCGCCTATCAGTACTCGCATGCCTGGATCGATTTCCGGGCGATCCAGGATGGCTACATGCAGGCCAAGGGAATCGATTACTTCACCAATTCCAGACGGGCGACCTATGCCTCCCGGGCCTACTGCATCGCCAATCCTGGGGGCTGGCGGGGATACGGGCAACAGGTCTGGGGGCTGACGGCCTGCGACGGTCCGGGCGAGCCGGTCATCGGCAAGGAGAGCGACGGCCGGGTGTTCTACCGATATTGGGCGCGCGGGACGGGCGCCGGCTACCGCAACGACGACGGGACCATCGCGCCGACCGCCGTCGGCGGCTCGATCCCGTTTGCCCCGGAGATCACCATCCCCACCCTGCAATATCTCAAGGAGCGCTTCGGAGGACGTCTGTACGGCAAATACGGCTTCAAGGACGCCTTCAACCTCTCCTTCCGGACTCCGGCCGCCGCGCACGGCTGGTTCGACAACCAGTACATCGCCATCGACCAGGGGCCCATCCTGCTGATGACCGAAAATTACCGGACGGGCTTCATCTGGAACCTGATGAAAAACAACAAGTACATCAGGAACGGGCTCGTACGGGCCGGATTTACCGGCGGCTGGCTGGGCACCGAGGTCGCGGCGGACAAGCCGGCCGGACACCCGTCTTCGGCGAAGGAAAGCAACGCCCTCCCCGAGGAGAAGCCGGCGGACGCCCAGCCCGGAAAGCCTGACGCGAAGGCGTGAGTATGAGTAAAGGATCGCAGCGCCGAATCTGCTTCCACGAGAAGGGATGGCGAGCATTTCGCGATCCGCCGCAACGCTGCAGATCGGACTATTTGCGACGCCATCTTTCTTGACTCGGCCGCTATTCCCCCATACCCTGGAGATATCCCGGCCCCTCGGCGCCCTTGCCGGGCCGGCTCACCGCAGGGCCGCCGATTTTCTTGCTCCCGCCGGAAAAGCGGCTGCCTTTCTCCCGAGGAGAAATGGAGGCCAAATCCCTCCTCCAAATCGTCACCAGTCCCACGGGACCAAGGCCCTGGCGTTCCGCTGCGTGTGCGGTAGCGTGCGGGCCTGGGCCGCTGCTTCCCATCGTTGAGCGCGGCCTCCCCTGAATGGGGGCAGGCAGGCGCATGCCGTCACCGGCCAGCAGGCCATCCTTTCAGGCTCCTCCGGTCCCAGCCGGCATCGCGCCCCGCAGACGCAAGCCCTGATCCACCCGCGCATTCCGGAGCCAGCATGAAAAAGTTCTGGTATGTGGGCGCCTCCATTCTCGGTTTCCTCATCCTGCTCGTCATCGTCGGCTCCTTCTTCGTCGATGAGCCGTTGCGCCGGTACATCGAAGGCGAGATGAACCGCCGCCTCACCGGGTATTCCGTCTCCATCCGCACGCTCGACTTCCACCCGGCCGGGTTCTCCCTCGATCTGAGGGGACTCACGGTGAAACAGAACGCCAACCCGAGCCCCCCCGTCGCCTCCATCCAGGATCTCCACGCGAGCGTGCACTGGCACGCCCTTCTCCATGCGCGGATCGTCTCGGATTTCCGCATCGACAAGCCGAGGGTCTATCTCAACCTGAAGAACATCCGCAGCGAGGAGGCCAGCAAGGTCCCCCTGAAGAACAAGGGATGGCAGAAGGCCCTGGAGGCGGTCTATCCCTTCAAGATCAACGTGCTCACGATCAACGACGGCGACATCACTTACATCGATGAGGGGCCCTCCAAGCCGCTGCACGTCAGCAGCATCCAATTTGAGGCCCACAACATCCGCAACGTCGTCTCCCCGAAGCAGATCTATCCGTCGCGGCTGAGGATGAGCGGCATCATCTTCGGTTCGGGGAAAATGGCCCTCGACGGCCAGGCCAACTTTCTGGCCGTGCCTTATCCGGGAGTCAAGGCGAGGATCGCTATCGAGAACATGGAAATGGGCTATTTCGAGCCGATCGCCAAACGGCACGACATCGTCATGAAGCAAGGCGCCCTGTCGGTAGACGGCGGCATGGAGTATGCCCCGGGCAAACGGGTCGTACACCTCACGGAGGTCCAGGTCCGCAACCCGTACTTCGATTACGTCCACACCGCCGGCGCCGCGCCCAAGGAAAAAAAGGCGGCCAGGAAAACAGCGCGGGCGGCGAAGGAGGTGAGCAACCAGCCCGCCATCCGGCTCCGGATCGACAAGCTGGAGATGACCCAAGGCAACTTCGGCATGATCAACACGGCCGCGCATCCGAACTACCGGATCTTCATCGACCACCTCGACCTGATCCTCGAAAACCTGAGCAACCACTTCAGCGAGGGTCCGGCGCACCTGACGATCACGGGGCGGTTCATGGGATCGGGGGAAACCCGGGCCAGCGGCGTTTTCCGGTCCGAGGCGGCAGGACCGGATTTCCACCTGAACATCGCGATTGCCAACACCAGCATGCCCGCCATGAACAATCTCTTCCGGGCCTACGGCAAGTTCGATGTCGCTGCCGGCCTCTTTTCCTTCTATTCGGAGCTCACCGTCAAGGGCAAATCCATCAAGGGGTATGTCAAGCCCCTTTTCAGGGAGATGAAGGTGTATGACCGGCGCCAGGACAAGGAAAAAAGCACGTTCCACAAGCTTTACGAAATGCTCGTGGGAGGGGTGGCGAAACTGCTGGAGAACCCGCCGCGGCACGAGATCGCCACGGTGACGCCCCTGACCGGTAAGGTCTCCAGCCCGAAGACCAGTACCTGGCAAGCCATCGTCAACATCTTCCGGAACGCCTTCTTTCACGCCATCCTGCCGGGATTCGAAAAGAACATCAAGAGGTAGGGCGGGCGGGAGGCACGCGGCAAGGATTGCCGGAAAAAACGAGCCGGCCCCTTTTCATTCCTTGCGCCGCCGCCACACGTGGATGGCCAGGCCGGCCAGGCCGAGGATGGCCAGCCCGAGAAAGATGAATTCCAGTTTGTGGAATCCTTCCTGAAAATTCCCAGCCCGGTCTCCGATCTCGAAAAAGAGCATGCCCCAGAACCCCACCCACACGGCCGCGCCAGCGAGGTTATAAAGCAGAAACCGCCGCCAGTGCATCCGCATCGTGCCGGCGGCGATCCCGTTGAGCTGCCGCAACCCTTCGATGAATCTCGCCGCGACGACGATGATCCCTCCATAGCGGTCAAAGAAGCTCTCCACATGCTCCAGCCGCCCCGGGGTCAAAAAAAGATACCGGCCGAGGCGCAGGACCGCCCTTCTTCCGCCGAAGTGGCCGATGGCAAATCCGATGTTGTCGCCGGCAACCGCCGCCACCCATGCCAGGAAAAGGAGGGGAACGATCGACAGCGTTCCCTGGGAGGCAAGCAGGGCGCCCACGATCAGCATGGACTCCCCGGGGAGGGGAACGCCGAAGTCCTCGAGCAGGATGGCGCCGAACACCGCCCAGTAGCCGTACTGGTCGAAGTAGGGTTTCAGGGTGGAGAGGAGGCCTTCCATGGTCACCGATCACCGGTCCGGATCTCCAGAAGGGCCGCTTCATTTCAGCAGCCGTAACCGATCA
>JAJYKH010000219.1 GCA_021788685.1 Deltaproteobacteria bacterium
ATCGATGATATCGATCTTTCTTTTTTCCCCGTTATCATTGTAGGCAACAAACACCGGCAGTCTCTTGCCGTGCTCTATGCCTCTGAATTTTCCGCCTTCAACAAGCAGCTCGCGAGAAAAAGGCATCTTCACAACCGGCGGGTACCAGCTCTGGATCTCGGCCCCATCCATCCTGACCTCGATATCCCTCGCCTGCTGGTGGTTCATGATCGTAAGCGCGAGGACCTGTCTGCCGCCGTCTCCATTGATGTAAATGGGCTTTGCTTCACCCTTCATAAGCATCACCATCACGTGCTTGTAGCCGGGGAAATCGAGTTTGGCGAATACCGTGCCGATAACAAACCCGGCAAGGAGACAAAGTGCGATCTTGAACGTTTTCTTCACTATTTGGCTCCCCATTTGTACACAACTCCCGCAAAGCACGTTCTGGGCTGGCCAGGGGAATAAAGCCCGGGGCCGGTCGCGCTCTTCGTCGCCTCCTCAGCGTAGAGCTTGTCGGTAATATTGATGACCCTCGCATAGACCTCCAACTGCTTCGAGAGGTAGTATGACGCCCGGATATTGAAAATATCGTAGCCGGAATAGCTTTGAGTATTGGCGTCATCCATCCAGTAGCTGCCGAGGGTCACCCACTCGAGCTCTGTTTGTCCGCCTTTGAGAAATGCCGGACTGTAGTCCAGGCGCGTGTCGATAATTTGTCGAGGCGCGAGCGGTATTTCATTGCCGCTGTAATCGATCGTGGGCGATACGGCGTATTCCCGGTACTCGTGGATCGCATATGAGTAGGAGGTGCTCAGCTCAACATCGCGCACCGGCTTGATGGCAAGCCCGAGCTCGATGCCCTTGTGCACGGTTTCCCCGGCATTCAGCCGCTCGGTTACACCGGTTTGCGGCGAATAGCTCACGATGTCGTCTTTTTTTATCATGTAGTAGACTGCGGTATCGTAACTGATCCGACCCACGCCGCCCCGCAACCCAGCTTCGTAATTATCGACTTTGATCGGCTTGAGATTGACCGCCGTTGCCGCGGTTCCCGAGCTTCCGCGGAAGAGATCGCCCGATGAGGGGGCACGGAAGCCGTTGCTGTAAGTCAGGTAGCCGTTTGTTTTATCGGTGAAATTATAGGTGAGACCGGCCTTGGGACTCAGGTGGGTAAACTCGGGCTTGGTGTCGGCCGGCCGGCTTGCATTCGGCGCCAGGCTTGTTGAGTAATCATATGAAAGATCGTCGTACCGTGCGCCGACTGTAAAGCGAAGCTCCCCTAAAGGGGATGTCTCGAATTGCAGATAGGGGGAAATGCCGGTGAACGTCGCATCAAAATCAAAGTCGTTGTCCGTGTTCGGGACGTACGTGTAGGATACATATTGATCGCCGCTTTTCGTGACCTGGATGCGTCTTTCGGAATAGGTTCCGGGGGAATAGTCGATGTCGACTCCGGTGATCAGCCTGCTTTTGAATGTATCGAAATCGTGCCTGTTTTTTGCAAGCAGACCGAGGGAGTAAAATTTCGTTACGGAATCATAGCCGTAAAAATTGGCTCCGGCCTGGAAGATTCCCCAACCCGGCAGCAGGTCCATTTCATTCTGTCTGAAATAGGGTATGAGACTCAACACGTTTTTATCATTAATTTCCTTTTTATACTCCGTCGAGAGCCTGAACGCCTTCACCTTTCTGAAGTCAAAGGTTTGGTAGTTGAAGGAAGGCCTTGTTTCAAAATCGGTCAATGTGAGGCCGCTTGCACCGCCGGTGTCCTGATCAATATGGGAGTAGCCGATCACTGTTTTCAATTTTGAAGTGGCATTTATAATGCTGTCCCATCTGAACGTCGTACTCTGGCGATCATAGCCGCTCCTTTCTCGCCAGCCGTCCGAGTGCGTATCATTGAGATCGAGTCTGACGCCGTTGTTGCCCCAGGTATTGCCGCCTGTCGCCAGAAGCCGGTACCATCCGAACGACCCGAATTCCGAGTTGATCTCTGCCTCGGGTGTGGCCGGTGAAGGCTTTGTGAGGACATTGATGGTCCCGCCGATCGCATCGCTGCCGTAGAGTGCTGTTGCAGGCCCTTTCATGATCTCGATCCGTTCAGCCCCGGGGATATTCACTTCATACAGGGCGTTGTGGTTGAAAAATCCCGTGGGCCTGATCGGGACGCCATCCTCCAGAAAGAGGTAAACAGGATTCGTGCTCAGGGGTTGCCGGATGGCCGTCTTGTGGCCCTCTCCCGCCGTCGTATCCACCCATACCCCGGGCACTCTCCTCATGATTTCAGACGGATGCCCCGGCTTCACTTCCTCTATTTCCTCCTCCTTAATGACTCCTATTGTCTGCGGGCTTTCCTTGAGCGGTTCTGCCTCTCTTGCGCCGGTTACGACTACTTCCTCAAGGCTCTCAGCATGAGTTTCCTGCTTGGTCTTGTCTTCCGTCTGGTCAGCGGGCGAATTTTCAGCAAAAGCTGGTACAGCAATGGCAATAAGTATCGAACATGCAAAGATAAAGTGTTTCATCATATCCTCTCCGGGGGGGAGACCGGGGTCGATCTGTTCCCGGGCCCCCCCTCGTATCCGGTCGGTTGAATGACCGCTGCGGCCTTAGTAGGCAACCACCCGCCGCTGGAAGTTGATTCCCAGGCTGACGAACCAGCCGTCCCCCATCTGCACGCCCTCGACCATGCCGGTGGTGGAGTGGTTCAGGTCCTCGTACAGGGCCATCCCCGCCGAGGGACGCAGGGTGAAGTTGCCGCCCAGGGCGGTAAGGAATTTCCAGTCGGCCACCGCCGACAGGGTGGACCGGAAGCCGCCGGTCTTGCCGACGTCCTGGTCCAGGTACTCGTCTTTCGCCTGCCAGACCCCGTCCAGCTCCAGGCCCAGCATGAGATTGTAGGTGGGGGTGTAGTGGAGGGCGCCCCCCAGGCGGAATTCATCCCCGAACCGGTAGTCGTCGCTGTTTTCAAGCTTATGGGTGTAGCTGGCCAGGGTGTGCAGCCAGAAGGGCCCTTCCCGGAAGGAGGAGAGCAGGCCGCCGGTGAAGGTGAAGGCTCCGGTGCCGAGCTGGAGGCTCGGGCTGGCGATGAGGTCGCGATCGAAGTCGCCGGTGGGCAGCGTGACGCCCCCGAGGAGGGTGACGAAGCGGCTGAAGTAGGTATCGCGCCAGAAATTATAGCGGAGAGTGAGGCCGAGGTCCCCCGGGCCGTTGTTCTCCGTATCCTGAACGGCCATCCCGCCCGTGGTGTAAGATTCCATCTTCTTGTGGAAATTGGTTGCGGTGAGGCCCGCGGTCAGATCGTCCCGCAGGCCGTAGCTCGCCATGAGCATCTCGCTGTCCACGACCATCTTCTTGGGCCCCATCATCTGCCCCGGCCGGCGGACGAAATCTTCCGGCTCGATCTCGCTGGTGCCCTCCACGACATCATCCATCTCCATGCGCATGGCGGACACCCCCACCCCGAGGGCCCCCTTGGGCGGGAGCACCGCCGCGGTGATCCGGGTGGGCATGGTCATGCCCATGGGCGATATGCTGTTCAGGGCCTGGGTGAAATCGAGGAGCTTGCCCCCTTCCCGCTCGGCAAAAGCCTTGGCCGCCTGCTGGTCCTTGAAGGCGATCAGCCCGGGCAGCATGTCGGGGATGATCCGGCTGCCGATCACGTAGGTGGCCTGGTCGGCATCGAGGAGCTGGCCGCTTTCCCAATCCCGCACCTGGATGGACGTAAAGGCGTCGGGCCCCCCCTTGTCCTGGACCACGCGGAGCAGGCAGGCCACGCCGCAGGTGGAAAGCTTGGTGCCGTCTTTGAGGACCAGCTCGCCGGCGGTGCGCTGGTTCTGGTCGATGTACATGCCGCAAACCCGGCAGGCGGGGCGGGCGGTTGCTGCGGCGCCTGCCGGCCGCGGGGCGGCGGCGAGGAAAACGAGGGGGAGCATCCAGAAGACGAGGAAACGGCGGAACATGATTTTCTCCTTGCGACTCATGCGCGATGATTGATAAAAGACCTGGCCGGAGCGGCCGGGCGAGGCGGCGGAGGAATACCATTGCTCGAGGTTGAAAAGCAATGCGGCAAATTGCCGCAGGGGCTGGGAAAAACGGCCGGGCTGGGCGTTTCCGATCAGGAGGTTCTCGTGCTATGGTGAGGATGGCCGGAACAGGGGGTGCCGGCGCGCGAATGGCTCCGGCAAGAAAGCGAAAGACTCAACGAATGATAAGCGGGAAAAGAGTCGCCGAAAATCGTTTGGCTGTCATTCCCGTGTATGCCGGACAAAAGCGCTTGCGCGTTGAACGCCCGAAGGGCGGTCCGCAGGGCGAGCGCCAGCGAGTTATCCAGAGAATGGCACTGGACCCCGGCCTGAGCCGGGGTGACGACTTTTTGCGAATCTGTCAAGGAACAACCGTTTTCCGGCTCAGGGGGTGCCTTTCAGGAATGCGCTTCAAGCTGATTCTCGAATTCGATGGTACCCGCTACAGCGGCTGGCAGCAGCAGGCGGACGCCAAGTCCGTGCAAGGGGCCCTGCTTGCGGCCGCGTCCACGGTTCTTCCCGGGCAATCCCTCGATCTCCAGGGCTGCGGCCGCACCGACGCGGGGGTGCACGGCCTCCGCTACCCCGCCCATCTGGAGGCGACCACCGACCTCACCCCGGGGGCCCTGGCCGAGCGGCTCAATGACCTGCTCCCGGCCGACATCAACGTCCTGGCCGCGGAGCCGGTCCATCCCCGCTTCCATGCCCGCCACACCTGCCTGGGCCGCTCCTACCTCTACCAGATCGCCCTTCGGCGGACCGCCTTCTGCCGGCGGTACGTCTACTGGCGCCGGGAGCCGCTCGCGGCCTCCCGGATGGCGGCCGCGGCCGGGCTCCTCGCCGGCATGCACGATTTCGCCGCCTTCACCGACCGGCGGGCGCTCAAGAAGAAGTCCGCCAAGGTGTTCGTCAACAAGGCGGAGATCGCGGCGGCGGGCGACGACCTCATCCTCTTCCGGATCGTGGGCTCCCACTTCCTCTGGAAGATGATCCGCAACATCGTGGGGGTGCTGATCGAAATTGGCGCCGGCCGCATGGACCTCCGCGACCTGGAAGGGCTCCTCGCCGGCCAGGGCAAGCTGCCCGCCGGCCTGCTCGCGCCGCCCTCGGGCCTGTTCCTGGAAGCCGCCTTCTACGACGAGGAGAGCTTCGAGGAATTCCTCGCCAGCGAGCCGCTGCGGCCCTTGTTTTTCTAGGATTGCCCCGCGTTGCGGGCGGAAGGGGAGAACGCCTCGGCCGGGCCGTCCAGCACCTGCCGGACGATGCGGCCCAGCTCCTCGCGGGTGCACGGCTTCATGATCAGGGCCTGGATGCCGAAGTTCCGGAAATTTCCTTCGTGAAT
>JAJYKH010000220.1 GCA_021788685.1 Deltaproteobacteria bacterium
TCGTTCGTTCCCGCCTCCCGCCCCCCTTGTCGTCAATCTGGTACCGTTCGGCGTTTTGACACCCTTTTTCCCGGTGTGCTACCCTGAATTCGGGAACAAAGCTGCCATGAGCGGTGTGCCAGGCATCCCGCCGGCACGTGAGATTGAACCTCCAAGAAGGGGAAACGGCATGCAGAAGCAAAAAGACATGGAAGAGTCGATGATGCGCGCCCACCGGGAATTCGTCGATCAACTCAACAAGGCCCTGGACGTCCTCGACAGTGAGATCAAGGAAGCCAAGGAGATGGAAGAGATCTGCACCGACGAGTGGTGCTACTCGACCGACGTGGTGGTCGATGAGCTCCACAAGCAGGTCTATTCCATCAGCGAGCCGCGCTGGGCCACCGCAGAAGACTCTAAAAAAATCAGGGATCTGCGCAATCGGATCAAGGGGCTTTACGTCGAATTCCTGGAAGCCAGGGAGAAGGTCCCGGCCTAATCGTTTTCGCCAGGCGCCCTTGGCCCATCCCGGTCCGGGTGGGCCGGCTTTCTTACCGCCCTCCCGGGTTGCGGGCAGCTCATGCAAGATTCGATGGTGGCCGTTCTCGTTTTTAAAGACGGCCGACCATCGAATGCTTATCGAGCGTCGCCCCGTGACCAACCGTCTCCGTCTGACGAAAAAATGATCCCGCCACGTCCGCTCCCGTTCGAAAGGATTGGGCACCGGATTCCATGAACGATTTCCTCGCCGGCCTGCGGGGCATCCTCGGCCAGAAGGAGCTGCTCGCCCGCTCCCTCCGGGTGGTGCTCATCCTGGGGCTGACTCTCGTCGCCCTCACGGCGGTCAGGCGGGCCCTCCTGCGCCTGGAGCGGCGGGTGTTGGCCCAGAAGCTGGCGGAGGGCCGGGAGGCCACCGAGGAGAGCAAGCGGGCCCAAACCCTGATGCGGCTTCTCCGCCAAGCCGCAGCCATCTTCATCTGGGGCCTGGCCGGGCTGGTCATCCTTCAGGAATTCCAGGTGCAGATCGGGGCCATCCTGGCGAGCGCCGGCATCCTGGGGGTGGTGGTTGGCTTCGGCGCCCAGAACTTGGTGCGCGACCTCATCGCCGGCTTCTTCCTCGTCTTCGAAAACCAGGTGCGGGTGGGCGACGTGGCGGTGGTCAACGGCACCCGCGGGCTGGTCGAAAGGATCAACTTACGCAAAATGGTTCTCCGCGATGTGGCGGGGGTGGTGCATATTTTCCCGAACGGGGCCATCACCACCCTTGCCAACATGACCTACCAATGGTCCGCCTATGTCCTCGAAGTCGGGATCGACTACAAGGAAGACATCGACCGGGTGATCGAAGTCATGCGCCAGGTGGGGACGGAGCTGCGGGCCGACCCCCAATTCGGGCCGCACATGCTCGAGGAGATCGAAATTTTCGGAGTGGACGGTTTCGCCGGCTCCGCCTTCATCATCAAGGGGCGGCTCAAGACCAAGCCCATCCATCAGTGGGCGGTGGGCCGAGAGTACCGCCGGCGGCTGAAGCTCGCCTTCGAGGCCCACGGCATCGCGATCGCCAAGGGCTGATACGCTGGCCGCTCATAAAAAGCTTGCCCTCCCCCCACCTTCCGGTCATAACTGTCCCGTCGGGAGAGGCCGCTGAAGGCTTCCTCCGTGGTCAGATGGCGGCCTTTCCCCCCTAAGATCCATTCCTCCACTCCACGGTATTCGCGCATCATGGCATTGCTGCAACTGCAGGCGGTTCGGCTCGGCTTCGGCGGCCTGCCCGTCCTGGAAGAAATCGATTTTCAGATCGAGGCCGGGGAGCGGGTGTGCCTGGTCGGCCGGAACGGCGAGGGCAAATCCTCCCTGCTGCGGGTGATCGCCGGCGAGCTGGTCCCGGACTCCGGCACCATCACCCGCCAGCAGGGGCTCAGGACCGCCCATCTGCCCCAAGGCGTGCCGGCTGCGGCCGGCACCACCGTGCTCGAGACGGTGGCCGCCGGCCTGGGGGAAGTGGTGGGCCTCCTAGCCGAATACCACCGGCTCAGTCACCAGCTCAGCCGCAGCCCGGAACCGGCCCTTCTCGGCCGGCTGGCCGTTTTGCAGCACGAGCTGGAAACCGCCGGCGGCTGGCACCTGCAACAGCGGGTAGAGACCGTGATCAGCCGTCTGGAGCTGCCGGCCGATGCGGCCTTTGCCGACCTCTCCGGGGGCTTCAAGCGGCGGGTGCTCCTGGGCCGAGCCCTGGTTGCCGAGCCGGACCTGCTCCTGCTCGATGAGCCCACCAACCATCTCGACATCGCGAGCATCCGCTGGCTGGAGGAGCTCCTCCTCTCCTTTCCGGGGGCGGTTCTCTTCGTCACCCACGACCGCGCCCTCCTCCGCCGGCTTGCCACCCGCATCGTGGAGCTGGACCGGGGCCGGGTCACCTCCTGGCCGGGCGATTACGACCGCTATCTGCTCCGCAAGCAGGAGGCCCTGGAGGCGGAGGCCTCCCAGCAGGCCAAGTTCGACCGCAAGCTCGCCCAGGAGGAGCAGTGGGTCCGCCAGGGCATCAAGGCGCGCCGCACCCGCAACGAAGGCCGGGTGCGGGCCCTGGAGAAGATGCGCGAGGAGCGGCGCGCCCGGCGGGAGCGGAGCGGCACCGCCTCCTTGCAGGTGCAGGAGGCGGAACGCTCCGGCAAGCTGGTGGCGAAGGCGGACGGCATCTCCTGCACGGTCGGGGGCCAGAGGCTCATTCACGACTTTTCCACCACCATCCTCCGGGGCGACCGGGTGGGGATCATCGGCCCGAACGGCTGCGGCAAGACCACCCTCCTCCGGCTGCTCCTGGGAGAGCTTCCCCCCGACGCCGGCCGCCTCCGGCACGGCACCGGACTGGAGACCGCCTATTTCGACCAGCAGCGGGCCCAGCTCGACGAGGAGCGCACGGTCTGGGAGAACGTCGCTCCGGACGGTGACCAGGTGATCATCGGCGGCAAGCCCCGCCACGTCATCGGCTACCTGCAGGACTTCCTCTTTTCCCCGGCCCGGGTCCGCAGCCCGGTGCGGATCCTCTCGGGCGGCGAGCGCAACCGCCTCTTGCTCGCCAAGCTCTTCACCAAGCCGGCCAACCTCCTGGTGCTGGACGAGCCCACCAACGACCTCGACGTGGAGACCCTGGAGCTACTCGAAGAGCTCCTCCTCGGCTACCAGGGCACCATCCTGCTGGTGAGCCACGACCGGGCCTTCCTCAACAACGTGGTCACCAGCACCCTGGTCTTCGAGGGCGGGGGGAGAGTGAGCGAGTACGTGGGCGGCTATGACGACTGGCTGCGCCAGCGGCCGTCCGGGCCGGCCACCGCCCCGCCCAAGCCGGACAAGGAAGCCGCGCCGCGGCCGGCTCGCAGCCGGGCCCGCAAGCTGAGCTTCAAGGAAAACCGTGAGCTGGAGGAGCTGCCGGGACAGATCGAGGCCCTGGAAAAAGAGCAGCAGGAGCTGTACGCCAGGATGGCCGACCCAGCCTTCTACCAAAAGGGCGCGGAAATGACCGCCCTCATAGAGCGGCTGGCCGCCCTGGAAAAGGAGCTGCCTGCGGCGTATGCCCGGTGGGAAGAGCTGGAAGCAGTAAAGAGTAACGAGTAACGAGTGGCCTGCCACACTCGTCACCTCACCCGTCACTTGTCACTGTTTATGGTAATATTCCAGCGCCTCGGGCAGCAGCCTTTGGAGCTGCTCGATCCGGGTCTGGTCGGCGGGATGGGTGCTCAGCAGCTCTGGGGGCTGGCCTTTCCCTTTGTTCTGGGCCATCATCCGCTGCCAGAAGGGAACGGCCGCCCGGGGATCGTAGCCGGCCATGGCCATGAAGATGAGCCCCAGGTGGTCGGCCTCCGATTCCTGCAGCCGGCTGAAGGGGAGCAGCACCCCCACCTGAGACCCGGCGCCGAAGGCGGCCATGAACAGCTGCTGGGTCTGGGCACCCTGACTCCCCAGCGCCTCGGCCAGGGCGAGCCCCCCCATCTGGACCGCCATGGCCTGGCTCATCCGCTCGCCGCCGTGCTGGGCGATGGCGTGGGCGATCTCATGGCCCAGGACCACCGCCAGCCCGGTGTCGTCCTGGGTGATGGGCAGAATGCCGGTGTAGACCACCACTTTCCCGCCTGGCAGGGCAAAGGCGTTGGCGGTCTTGTCATCCTTCACCAGGGTGAATTGCCACTTGTACCCTTTCAGGAGATCCTCCTGGCCGTGCCGGTCCAGGTAGGCCTCCACCCCCCGCCGGATGTTTTCCCCCACCCGCTTGACCATCGCGATCTGTTCCGGATTGTCGGCCAGCTTCGATTTCTTAAGGATCTGGTCATAATTCTGGAAGCTCATGGTCATGAGCTGCTGGGAGGGGATGAAGTTCAGCTGCTCGCGGCCGGTGATGGGCACAGTGGTGCAGGAAACCGCGGCCACCAGGATCAGCAGCCAACCCCAGGACCGGGCGGGAAATTTCATGAAAGGCGTCCTCTTTTTTTGGTGCGGTGACTGCTTCAGCGCCCGCCGCGCCCGACCGGGTTTCTCCCCGAGTCCCCGCCAATGTCAAACGGCGAAGGAGCGCCGTTGAAATCGGGGGCGGGGGCAAACGGGCGGTGTGTCTTCTTCTCCGGTACCTGCCCGAATTCCTCTTGGCCAAAGCCCCTGGGGCTGATGCTCACCGGCGGGACCAGCAGCCGATCCCGCCCCGACCCGGCCCCGGAGAGCCGGCCGTTTTTCATCTTGCCGCCAGGCGTCCAGGCGGGCGGCATCTCTTCGGGCCGTTGGCCCTTCTCTTCAGGGCCGGAGGCGGTCCCGGCCGGGTTCTCCTCGTTCGGACCCAGATACTGCCGCCGTTCAGCGGAGGTCATCATGCGCACCCGCCGCTGCCATTCCTCCTGGAAGGCCCGCTGCTCCTCCTCGGTGGCGTTCTGAATGGTCCCCCGCATCATGGCGAGCTGCGCCGTGCTCATCTGTCTGTAGTCCGTTGCCCGCGCCACCCCGCAGGGCAGCAGCAGAAGCGCCGCCGCAATCACCCCCAACAACTTCTTTTTCATGACCATGCCCTCCTCAAGCTCGGAAGAAATCCGTTCAGGGAAGTGCCGCCTCCAAGTCCTGATGGAAAACGGATTCCCCGATTCTCACCGAACTATCATAGCATAGCCACTTTCATGGCGACAATCGCTGCTGCCTGTGCCGGTTACCGGTTAAGCGTTCACAGGTGCCGCAGATACGCGAAAGAGGCCTGTGAAGTGTACTTGGGTACACGAACAGGTCGATGACAAAGTAGATGCGGTGCCTGTGGACGCTTAACCCCGGCTCAGCGGGTCAGGTGCCGGTACTTAATGCGGTGGGGCTGGTCGGCGGCGCTCCCCAGCCTGGCC
>JAJYKH010000221.1 GCA_021788685.1 Deltaproteobacteria bacterium
GGCGGTCCAGGAGATTTTAAAAGACGGCGCTGACCTCGGTATCAAGTTGCGGCCATCCTGGAAATGGGTTTTCGCTGCGGCGGGAGGCCCGCAGGGGACCAAGCAAGGGAGCTCCCTGGGCGAATCCTGAAGGGACCCTCGCCGATGCCGTGAATGATAGCACCCGCGAGGGAGAGATCCAAGCCCCTTCCAGGCTCATTATCTTGCTGTTTACGAATGGTTTCCGTCCCGGCAACCAGAAATGGGATCGGCCTGGGCCTGCCCATTGCCAAGAAGCTTATCGAAGCCCGCGACGGAAGGCTGGAGGTTGACGAACGGCGAGGAGGCCTCCTTGAGGTACATGAAGCCATGCCCCGCGTGTGATTGTGGTGCAGAGTGGCCGTGGCTCCGATTCGGGTGGATCTCCCCCCCTCGCGGGTGAGCCCGCCGCGGGGCTCGTAGCCGACTCCCGCCACATCGTAGCGGTGGCCGGCCATAACCACCGTTTGCACGGTCATCTCGTTGCGAGTCAAGGTGCCGGTCTTGTCCGAGCAGATGACGGTCACCGCGCTCAGGGTTTCCACCGCCGGCAGCCGCCGGATGATGGCGTTTCTCCGCGCCATCCGCTGCACCCCCGATGGTCAAGGTGATGGTAAGGGTGGCGGGGAGCCCCTACCAACATCAACCCCACCGCCGCCATGACATCCCCCCGGATTACCTCGACGCCGGCTGTCGGGCGACGCCCGCCATGTCCGCCGCCGGTTCCCTCTCCAGGAGCGGCTGGACTCATCCCCGTCGAGTTGGTGGGGGCGTTGAAAAGGAGATGCTCTGGGCCATGTCTCTGCAAATCGTTTCGGGGTATCCGGTCTGGCCGCCTGGGCGTATTCCCGGTTTCCCCTTACAGGAAGTTGAGAATGTTCAAGCTTGTCTATTTGCCGAATGTGGCAACCTTGCGGCTCGACCCGGAAAAATGCATCGGCTGCGGCATGTGCCGGGTGGTTTGCCCCCATGCCGCTTTCGGCCGTAAAGAGAAGAGCAGAAAGCCGTGATCCTGGAACGCGAGCCTGCATGGAATGCGGGGCCTGCGCCCAAAACTGCCCTGCGGAGGCCATCAGCGTCAACGCCAACGTCGGTTGCGCTCGGGCGGTGATCAACGCCATGCTGGGCCGCCAGTGCAGCGGTTGCTGTTGCGTGGTGAAAGAGGGGTGCCGGCGGGAAGAAAATCGGCGGGGCGGGCTGCTGCTGATCACCTCAGAGAAGCGTTCAACCATAAGGAGTTCAAGAGATGAGGCAAGAACGGTTTGTTTGTTTTCAAGCAGGAGGTTAGGAAAGGAGTGAGAAGCCGTGACGCCCTTGGTACGAAGAGGGAAGCGATCATGAAGCCTAAAAATAAGCCGGAAACAGAGCAGAAATCCGACTGGGACGAGGTCTTCGCCAGGGAGCTGGCCTTCTTCGGCGAGGAGCCCAGCGAATTCGCCCGAGCCTCGCTGGACCTGCTCCGGAAAGAGGGGGGCGTTCGGTCCTGGAGCTGGGCTGCGGTCAGGGGCGGGATACCTTCCTGTTCGCCCGCAACGGTCTTGGGGTGACCGCCCTGGACTATTCGGCAAACGCCGTCGCGGCTGTCTCGGAGAAGGCAAGAAGAACCGGCCTCTCCCCCCTGATTCACGCGCAAGCCCACGACCTGGGAAATCCCCTCCCCCTCGCGGACGAATCCTTCGACGCTTGCTTCTCCCACATGCTGCTGTGCATGGAACTCTCCACCGCCGAGTCGGACCGGCACCCATCTCGGCGAGGACATCAACGAGATCGGCGGCTTCGCCGTTCACTCCTTCACGGAGGAGAAAATCCGCAAGCTGGCGAGGGGGTATGAGATCCTGAAGATCGACCGCCTGGAGGAGGGGCGCCTGCCCCGCGACTTTTTCTGTGTCACCCTGCGCAAGGCGGCGGCCCCGGCCGAAGCCGAGAAGGAGAAGACGGAGATGGGCAATCCGGCTTACTTAGCGGTCTGTTGAGGGGCCGTCGCCTCTGAACGGCCCCCGGCACCCCTCACCGACAGGATCATCAGCCTACCGCTTTTTCCATGCGAATAACACCTCCGCGTCCCTTTCGGTTTTCCTTCTCCTTGCCAACTCCCTTTTCCTCGGCCCCATGCCCTTCCCTGATCAGCTCCTGAATGCCGAGCGGCTCGTAATACCGGAACCCCACCGCTTCGCTCACCTTCGCGGCATAATCGGAGATAAGGATCGCGAGCTTCTTCCCTTCGTTCAGAATGGCTATCCCTTCCTCGAAGGAGACGCCGCGGGGCTCCCCCAGCTTCATCTTCAGATTCTGGAGAGCCATGTCGAGCTGCTTGAGCGAGTTGTGCATATCCCCGGTCACGGCGGAGTTCACCCGCATGACCCGGGCGTTGCGCTCCCTGGCCATGGTGACCTTCCGCTCCTGGATTTCTTCCGCCGAGAGCCGCGGCTTCTGCTCCTGCTGATCCCTGCTCTTCTTTTTGGCCATCGTTTCCCCTCCCTCTTTTGAGATGTCGAAAAGAATTCCATCTCCTAATCGCCAGAAATCAGCCGCTCATTCGCCGCGGTGCGGTACCGCCGCCACCCGTCCCGGAGGAAGACGACCAGGAAGGGCAGGACGGCTCCGGCGAGCAGGATGGAGGCCGAATTGGTGGCGGTGGGCACGAGATACGGCTTCACCTGCATGATCCGGTAGTAGGCCGGGCCGGCAAAGCTCCCGAAGTGCCTGACCAGGCCCCACACCCGGTGGGGCACGACCAGCCGGTCGAGCAGCAGGTAGCAGAAGTAGATCAGGCCGCTCTTGACCACCAGGGCCAGGGTCCGGCCGGTGAGCAGCGCGGTGATCGCCCTTCTTGTCATGTTTCCGATCAGAAAGCGGCTGAGATAGGAGCAGATCCCGGTGTTCACGAGCACCGACAGGTAGGGAGCGCTCCAGAAGAAGATCCGGACCGACCAGTCCGTGCTCTCCATAGCCCTTTCAAACAGGTAGAACTCCAGGAGCGGCAGGACCAGGACCAGGAGGCCTTCCACGAAGCCGCTCCTGAAGCCCACCTCAAAGAGCGCCAGCCGCTGCTCCATCGTCAGAAAATCGGCGGGCAGCCCTTCCCCGCCGTCCTCCATGACGTAGTACTGCTGGACCTCCGAAATCGCGGTGACCAGGTTCCGGGGCTTCGCCACCCCTTCCCTTCCGGTTCTTGCCGCCAGCACCTGGGCGCTCACATCCTGCAACCCTTCCCCCACCGAATCAGGCATGCTCCCCTCCTGTTTTACTGATGGATGGTTTGACCGATCTGACCCGCTTCAACCGCTCCGGCTTATATTTTTCCAGCTCCTCAACCGACCCGAACCAGTCCGCGTGAAACGGCGTATAAAGGCCCTTGGTTGTGCGGGTCAAACCGCTCCATGCATTCTCGATGACCACATCGAAGAAGCCAGCAAAGTACCCTTCCTTGATCAGGCCCCTGGCGACGATTTCCTCTTCCCCTTCTCCGCCGCGCAGATGAGTCACCAGCGCCAGCATATAAAGCCGCATCCGCTCGTTTTTCTCCTGACTGGTGACGGTTTTCTCTTCAATATCGATGATGGGGTTGAAATTCACCTTCCCGGCCATTTTCCTGATGGCTCTTTCAAGAACGGGCGGCTGGCAGTAGACATACCCGTCCGGCATGGAGAAGGCTGTCCAGCAGCCGTTCCGAACGATGTTCAGGTCCTGCCTGATCTCCCGTTTCAGGATCTTTTCGTCATACCAATCGTCAAGGTCGGCGGTGGCGAGATCGGGCCTTTTGAATTCCCCGTCGCCTTTCTTCTCAGGCGCCGGGTCTTGACCGGTTTCGAGCCCGTTGGTCAAGGAGCCGCCGGTGGAGAGCTGATCGAGCATCTCCAGCTCCAGCTGGTCCGATTCACCCGAAAGGCCCGGAAGATGAGCAAGATAGGAATCAAGCCCTGCTTCTGACTCCTTTCCCCGCCTCCCCTCTTCCGGAGCCTTCCCGGCGGCCGGCTCTTTTCCTTCCCTGATGGAACTGTCTTCTCCCGGAGCGGGCTCCCCCTCGCCGGCCAGCGATTCCGCCGCCCCCTCGCCCGCACCTTTTGCCTGGTCTCCTTCCGCTGCTTCTTTGTTCAGTTCCGGAGGGACGAAGAACCTTTCGACCCTGTTCAACCGCCGCTCACTGGTGTAGGAAAGCCCACCCTCCTTCTGGCCATCCGCCGCATTTTCCGGGGTGTCGTCATCCACCTCCCAGCCCATCCCCTGCAGCTCGCTTTCCCGGGCCGATCGGTCGGCAAGGACCAGAATCTCGGCGAACAGGCCCATGTCCTTATGGGTTTTGTGATGCAGCTTCACCGCCTGCAGTATCTGTTTATGACGGGAGAGCTTTTTGAATCCCTCGATGCGTTCCGCCAGGTAGCTGGCGCTGGTGATGGCATGATCCGCGGTGAAATAGACCTGCCCCCGCATGGAGGGCAGCTTGCCCAGGTCGTGGGCCAGGGCTGCGATCAACCCGTCCGCCAGCACGTGGCGGAGCTTCCTTTCGGTGGTGATCTGGATCATGGCCGTGGCGACGTTGAGGGTATGATCGAGCAGCGTGATCCTGGAAAGCGCCCTGTAGGCTTTATCCCGCGAGGCGGCATCGCAATCGCCCCTGGTGTCCACCACCGAGGCGCAGTACCCTTCCTTGTCGAGCAGATCCAGAAGCCGGGCGCAGATCCCCTTCTGCGCAGGGGATCTTTCGAAATAAGGCGCCCTGTCGATATGGGCCTCGAAAAACTGGACGGTCTGCGGCAGTTTCAGCTTCGGGTAGTACCCTCCCGCCTCCTTCGTCAGACCCTCGGCGCGCCAGAGCCTCGCCAGATTTTCAAGCGAAGTCTGGCGCGAAAGCTCCTTTCCGGTCCAGAGCGGCACCAGGTGTTTGAGCTCCCATTTCGCATCGAGATCGATTTCGATGGTGTTCCTTTGCCGCCGCCGGCCGCCCAGAAGCAGGATGATCCAGGACACCGCGATCAGAAGAATGCCCGCGGCGAGCGGGTGGGCATCACTGGGCATGGATCGTCGCCTCTGGAAATTTGACGGTAAGTTTGGGGTCCTCCACGTCTGCGGTTTTGCCCCGGTATTTCCCGGAATAGGTGGAGAGGAAGAACTCCCTTTTGGCAAGCGACAGGATCTCTTCGGGCCGAACCCGTTCCTCTTTCACCTCCCGGGCGGTGATGGAGCCGCCGGTCTGCATCATGGGTGAGAACCTGTGCACCTCCCCCAGCTGCTCCGAAACGTAACGGGCGGTATCCGCATCCGGCACCCGCATGAAGAGTTTCGTGTTGCAGTTGTCGAGAATAGTG
>JAJYKH010000222.1:0-1534 GCA_021788685.1 Deltaproteobacteria bacterium
GGGGCCGATGAAGGCGGTGACCCGGTTGGCGGCGATGTCCAGGGTATTCTCGAACAGGGCCTGCTTGTCGCCGTAGTAAAAATTGAGACTCCGGACGGAGATCTTGATCTCCCCCATGGCGGGGGGGGCGCCGCCAGGGTTCTCTTCGGGTCGGGTCGTCACGTGGATCACGACGCTCTCCTTTTTCTGCTCAGCACCAGCCGGGTGGAGATGTTCACGGCCAGGACGGCCAGGGTGATGAGAAAGGCCGCCCCCCAGGCGAGCTGGTGCCAGTCATCATAAGGGCTCATGGCATAATTGAACAGGGTCACCGTCAGGTTGGCCACCGGCTCGTTCATGCTGTGCACGCCGTAGGGGCTGTTCAGGGCGGTGAACAGAAGCGGCGCCGTTTCGCCGGCCACCCGGGCCACAGCCAGCATCACCCCGGTAAAGATACCGGCGCTGGCCGCCCGGTAGATGACCCCGGCCATCATCCGCCAGTAGGGGGCCCCCAGGGCGAGGGCGGCTTCCCGCATTTCCGGGGGCACCAGCCGGAGCATCTCCTCGGTGGTCCGGCTCACCACCGGCAGCATAATGATGGCGAGCGAGCAGGCCCCCGCCCACCCCGAGAAATGCTGCATGGGCTTCACCATGACCAGGTAGACGAAAACGCCGATCACGATGGAGGGAGCGGACACCAGGATGTCGGAAAGAAACCGGGTCGCGCGGCCCAGCCAGCCGTGGCGTCCGAACTCGGCCAGGTAGGTGCCGGCCAGCATCCCGAAGGGCACCGCCAGCAGGGAGGCCGCGAGCGTCATCAGGAGCGTGCCCACGATGGCATTGGCCAGGCCTCCCCCGGACATGCCGGGAGGGGTGGGCAGCTTGGTGAAGAAGTCCCAGTTGATGGCGGCGGCCCCTTTCGCGGCCACGTCGCCCAGGATCCAGGTGAGCATGCAGAGCCCGACCACCGCCGCCAGGGCGGAAAGGGTCAGGACCAGGCCGTTCAGCAGCCGGCGGCGGGTCAAGCGGCTCATCGGCCCTTGCCCTCCTGTCCGCGCCGCAGCCACAGCTGGGCGAGCCCCAGCACGACGAAGGTGATCAGGAACAGCACCAGTCCCAGCTCGATCAGGGAGGAGAGGTAGACCGGGCTGGACGCCTCGGTGAACTCGTTGGCCAGGGTGGAGGCGATGGAGTTGCTCGGGGCAAAGAGCGACCAGGAAAGCTGGTAGGCGTTGCCGATCACGAAGGTGACCGCCATGGTCTCGCCCAGGGCGCGGCCCATGCCCAGAAACACCGCCCCGGCGATGCCCTTCTTCCCGTAAGGAATCATGACATCCCGCACCACCTCCCAGGTGGTGCAGCCCAGCCCGTAGGCGGCCTCCTTGAGGGACTTGGGGACCATCAGGAACACATCGCGGGTCACCGAGGCGATGAAGGGAATGATCATCAGGGTGAGCACCAGCCCGGCGGTGAGCATGCCGATCCCCATGGGGGGACCGGAGAACAGCACGGGCACGAAGCCAAAATGGTCCTGCAGCCAGGGCTGCACATGGTC
>JAJYKH010000222.1:1544-5321 GCA_021788685.1 Deltaproteobacteria bacterium
GGGGACAGCACAAACAGGCCCCACATGCCGTAGACGATGCTGGGGATGGCGGCCAGCAGCTCGATGGCGGTGCCGAAGGGGGCCCGGAGCCAGGAGGGGGCCATTTCCGCCAGAAAAAGGGCGATCCCCAGGCTGAGCGGCACCGCGAAGAGCAGGGCGAGGAAAGTGGAGATCAGGGTGCCCACGATGGGGATGACGGCGCCGAAGCGTTCCGTCACCGGGTTCCAGTCCATGCTGGTCAGGAAGGAGAGGCCGAACTTCTGGATGGAAGGTTGGGACTGCTGCCACAGCACCACCATCAGGGCGACGAACAGCAAGCCGATCCCCGCAGCAAAGCCCGCGGTCAGGCCGCGGAACAGGAGGTCGCCCCAGATCTTGTTTTTGGTGCTGTTCATGAGCCTTCCGTTGCCGGCAACTGCCAGTTTTTCTGCCTCTCCGTACTCCTCCAAGAGGTTTCCACTTAGCATATTTTCATTGGAGCCGCACGCTTTGTTTTCCAACCCGTTCCGCCTATCCGGAACACAAAGGGCCGGGGGATGCCCCCCGGCCCTTTGTGATTCCCGTTACGAGGCTCAGGATACCACTCGTGCGGCAGGCCTTACCAGATCGGCTTGCCGTCGGTGCCCTTGATCTCCTTGTGCCAGGTGTCCTCCACCAGCTTGACCACCGACGCCGGGATGGGCACGTAGTCCAGGGACATCGCCGCCTTCTGGCCGTTCTTGTAGCTCCAGTCGAAGAACTTCAAGACTTCCTTGGCCTGGGCGGGGTTGGTCTGGCTCTTATACATCAGGATGAAGGAAGCGCCGGAGATCGGCCAGGAGTTGGCCCCCGGCTGGTCGGTCAGAACCATGTAGTAGCCCTTGGCGTGCGCCCAGTCGGCGCCCGCCGCCGCGGCCTGGAAGTTCTCGGCCGTGGGGGCCACGAACTTGCCGTCATGGTTCTTGAGCAGCACCGCCGCCATCTTGTTCTGGAGGGCATAGGCGTACTCGACATAGCCGATCGCCCCATTCACCTTGCCCGCGTAAGCGGCCACCCCCTCGTTGCCCTTGCCGCCTAGGCCCACCGGCCACTGCACCGACGTGTCGTTGCCCACCTTGCTCTTCCATTCGTTGCTCACCTTGGAGAGATAGTTGGTAAAGATCCAGGTGGTGCCGGAGCCGTCAGCCCGATGAACCACGGTGATGGCCGCGGCGGGCAGGGAAAGACCCGGGTTGTCCGCCTTGATTCTCGGATCGTTCCATTTGGTGATCTTGCCCAGATAGATGTCCGCCAGGGTGGCGGGGGCGAGCTTCATCTGCTCGTTCCCGACGCCTTTAATATTGACCACCGGCACCACGCCGCCCAGGATCATCGGCCACTGCTGGAGGCCGTACTTATCAAGCATCTCCGGTTTTTGCGGGGCATCGGAGGCGCCGAAATCCACGGTCTTCGCCTCGATCTGCTTGATGCCGCCGCCCGAGCCGATGGACTGGTAGTTGAGGGCCACCCCGGTCTTCTGGTTGTACTCGTAGGCCCATTTGGAATAGACCGGGTAGGGGAAGGTGGCGCCGGCCCCGGTGATGGTGGTGGCCGCCATCGCCGGCAGGCTCAGGCCGACGACGGCCGCCCCGGCGATCAACAGTGTTTTGATTTTCCCTGTCTTTTTCATGTGTTGTCCTCCATTCACAGTGAGTTGACGATGTTGCGCCCATTTGCAGAAACAAGCCCGGAAAAGGCGGCAGCCCCTTTAACCCCGATCTCTTTCCGGGCGGAAGCACCGAAACGTCGAATGGACGGGATGATACCGGCTTGATGTTAAGGTTGTGTTAAGATCGCGTAAAACTTGAATTCAATGATCCGAGAAGCGTTATCCAATCCTATCCTCCTTCTAATCCGTTCCTAACCGCAATCTGCTTATCTGTTCCCCGCCTGAAGCGGTTCAGGCCGGGACGACCCGGTCTGGCATGAGGGGAGCCGGTTTCCCAAGGACCTCTGCGGCCAAGGAGCGAAAACATGCTGTCTTTCGAAAAGATGGACCTCCCCAAGGAAGGGAGTGGCTGGAATCCCGCGTCGCTGCAAGCCGAGATCACCACCCTGCTCGGGGCCGAGGGAGCCGCGGGCGACCGGCTGCTTGCCGCCCTGCCCTTTGCCTGCGGGGATGCCACCGCCGGGGTGGAAGACGAGCTGCAGGCGGTGGTGGTCGGTGACCGGAGCCGGGTGGACCTCGCCATTTCCCTGGAGCAGTCCAACTACCTGAAGAACATCCGCCGGCGGGTGGCGGCCGGCGAGCTGCCTCCCCGGGTAGTGGCCGACTTCGAGCGCTACCTGGAGGAGTGCTCCGGCCACTCCTGGGACAACTCCTGGGTGCGCTTCCCTTGGGCGGCCCTGAGCCCGGCCGCCAGCCAGGTCTTCCAGGATGATCTCCTCGCCGACAAGCGCCAGCCGGACGGGCCCTTGCGGCGGGACATCGAGCGGTTCATCTTCCAGCAGCAGGGGGAGCAATGGCTCCGGATGCCGATCAGCTACCTCCTCAAGCTGGCCCTGGCCGATGCGGCGGGACGGGAGCCGGAGACGCCGCCGCTGATCCGGCGGACCGGCGGCCGGCTCCTGGCCCACTTTCTGAACGACAACACCTCCCCCGAAACCTTCTCCTTCCACGTTACCCCCCTGCGGCGGGAAACCGCAAACGGCCGCGCGGTGGCCAAGGAATCGCTAAAGCGGTTCCTGCTCACCCAGCTGCTGGTCGAGTACGCGAACGAGCAGTTCGGCCTGCGCCGGAGCGGCCAGCACGCCATGGTCTATTTCGCCCCCAATGCCCCCGGCGGCCAGCGGCGGCTCAACGAGCTGGTCCCGGACAGCTTCTATCGCGAGCTGTTCATGAGCCCCTGCCTCTCGGGGTGGGACGAGGGAGAGGCCAAGCATCGCTACATGATCCTCTGCCACCAGACCCTTTCCCGCAGCCACCTGAACGGGGTGGCCAAGCTGAAGGAGGCGGGGATCATCACCCGCAACTTGGTGGTGCTGCCCAACATCTCCAACTTGAGCCTGGCCAACAACGGCACCCACGTCAGCCTGGGCAGCCGCCGGTTGGGCGCGCTGCTGGCGGACCGCGCCTCCGGGTTCGGCCCGGCGCACGAGAAGCATGCCGGCGACCTGGCCATCAAGATCGTCGAGCATTTTCTGCCGCTCTTCGTGGGCACTTACAGTGCAGCCCCCTACCGGCTCGATTTCGAGGACTTCCATCCGGAGCGGGCCCTGGGCTTCTTGCCCCACGAGCTGGACTACACCCACCTGCGGATGATCTGGCGCCGCTGGACGCGCAAGGCGAACCTCAAGATCTTCGGCCACCCGGTGACCCCGTTCGGGCCGCCGCTCCTGGATCGCTCCCTGCAGCGGCTCTTCAGCCTGCGGGGCGACCTGGTGCCCGATTTCCGGCTGATCGATTACCTCGTCGCCCTGCGCTCCACCGACCAGAGCCCCGCCCTGGACGGCAGATTGGGCAGCGGCGAGCGACTGAAGCAGGACCTCACCGCCATGGGGGTGTTCGATTCGGCCATGTCCCTTTACCTCCTCTACCGGCTGCGGAAATTCCGGGCCATGGGCTTTTCCGGCTTCGAAGGCCGGCATTACAGCCTCTTCGCCAGCCTGGAGCACGACTTGTCCGGGGCCGTGGACCTGCAGCTCCTGCTCACCGCCCTGGCGTTCAAGTACATCCTGACCGGGCAGGTGAGCCACGCCCATATCCCGGACGACCCCACCGTGGAAAGCGAGCGGCGGCAGATTTTCTTCGGCCGGGCC
>JAJYKH010000223.1 GCA_021788685.1 Deltaproteobacteria bacterium
GGCACGGTGCTCGGGGAATTTCGTCTGGCTGACGGATCAGCCTTGCTGTTGGCAGTCGAGGAGTGGCTCACTCCGGACGGGCATTCGTTCTGGCACAAAGGCATCACCCCGAAATACCAGGTCGCCTTGCCTGACAATACGGTGCCTTTAGTCCCGGCCTCTGAAGACGGCATGACCGCGGCGCAGATTCAAGCCAGTAGCGACAAGCAGCTGCTGGAAGCCATGAAGATCCTGGGAGACGAGATGCAGAAGCAGCCCCTGAATCCGTGAGCGCTCGTCCGTGCGCCAGGTCGGCGAAGGCGACCGTTCGATCATTGAGGTCCTGAAAACGATTTCCCGAGCTTCGCTTCCGGTTGGTTTTTAGAGTCCGGCGGCCGCTGATCAGAGCTCCGCCTTCAGGCGGTACCCCACTCCGGATTCGGTGAGCAGCAAGCTGGGGCGGGAGGGGTCGCGCTCGATCTTGCGCCGCAGGTTGCTGATGTTCACCCGCAGCACATGCGGCTGCTCCAGGTGGGAAACACCCCAGACCTGGCTGAGGAGCTGGCGATGGGTCAGCACCTTGCCGGCATGGGTCACCAGCAGCCGGAGGATCTCGTACTCGGTGGGGGTGAGCTGCACCTCCTCCCCGGCCACCAGCACCAGCCGGCGCGCCAGGTCCACCGTCAGCTCGCCGTTGCGGAAGAGGGGCTCCGGGGCCTGGCCGACGACCCGCCGGAGGGAGGCCCTGATGCGGGCCAGCAGCTCCGGCACGCCGAAGGGCTTGGTCAAATAATCGTCCGCGCCGGCATCCAGGGCGGCCACCTTGTCGTCCTCCCGTTCCCGCACGGAAAGCACGATGATCGGCGTCGAGGACCACTCGCGCAGCCGGCGGATGACCTCCACCCCGTCCAGGTCGGGCAGCCCGAGATCGAGCAGGATCAGGTCCGGCCGCACCACCGCGGCGGCGGCCAGGCCCAGGCGGCCGTTTTCCGCCTCATGCACCACGAAGCCGGAGCTTTCGAGCACGGTGAGCAGCAGCCGCCGGATGGCGGCCTCGTCATCCACCACCAGGAGGCGGGGGGGGTGGTCGCTGGATTGGGCCTCAGCCATGGGCGGTTTCCTCGGTTCGGGAAGGAGGGGTGAGGGGCAGCCGGATGGTGACGGTCAGCCCGCCCCCCGGGGTGATGGCGGCTTTGATCGTGCCATGGTGGGCCTCGACGAATCCCTTGCAGATGGACAAGCCCAGGCCCGTGCCGCGGGCGCCCTCCGGCACCGGCATCCGGTGGAACTTGTCGAAAATCCGCTCGAGGTCCTCCTCGGCCACCCCGGGGCCATGGTCGATCACTTCCAGCAGCAGCCACTCCCGGTCGATCCGGGCGGTGATGGCAATGGGCCGGTCCGGCGGCGAATACTTGAGACTGTTGTCGAGCAGGTTGACGAGCACCTGGGTCATGCAGCCCAGGTCCAGCATGACCTCCGGCAGGTCCGGGGCGAGGCGCACGTCGATTTCGCGGGTGCCGAGGCGCGGATCGAGAGCCGACAGGGTGCAGCCGACCAGCTCCTCGATGTCGCTGGGGGTGTGCTTGAGCTGCACCGCGCCGGCTTCCAGGCGGGTCATGTCCAGCAGGTTGCCGACGAAGCGGTTCAGCCGGGCGGCCTCGTCGCTGGCGGTGGCGAGCAGGGCGCCCCGGGCCTTCTCGTCCAGTCCCTGCTGGTCCCGCAGGCTGCTCAGCGCCCCGGTGATGGAGGCGAGCGGGGTTCGCAAATCGTGGGAGATGGAATTCAGGAGCGCCCGCTCCAGGTTCTCCCGGGCGGCCAGGATCTGGGCCTGCCCCGCCTGCTGGGAAAAGCGCACCCGTTCCAGCGCCATGGCGGTCTGGCTGGCGAAGGCATCGAGCAGCAGCCGGTGCTGCTGGGAGTTGTAGTCGCCCGCCTCCCCCAGCCTGACCCCGAGCACGCCATGGATGGCGGTCGCGGTCGTGAGCGGCAGATAGAGGAGGCCGGCGGAGCCCAGGGTGGTGGTGCCGCGGCCAGCCGCCCGCTGGTTGCGGAAGGTCCAGTCCGCCACCGCCTGCTCCTTGCGGTCGAGGGCCAGGG
The DNA here is from genome assembly GCA_021788685.1 of Deltaproteobacteria bacterium. Taxonomy (GTDB): domain Bacteria; phylum Desulfobacterota; class Desulfobulbia; order Desulfobulbales; family UBA5123; genus JAJYKH01. The sequence goes on from JAJYKH010000223.1 coordinate 2,077, forward strand.
TTTCGCTGGCGGAGACGATCTTGAGCTGCTCGCCGTCGGCAAGGAAGATCACGGCCTCCGCCTTGAGGCTTTCCCGGAGGTTGCGGAGCACCGCGCCGGTGACGGCGACCAGATCGGCGGCCACGGCGAGGTCCCGGCTCAGGTAATAGAGACTCGCGGTCTGCACCTCGCGCAGCCGCAAGGATTCCGCCCGTTCCCGGCTTCTGGCCACCTGGGTGCTGATCACCAGCCCCACCGTGAGAAACCCGACAAAGGTGATCAAATACTCGCTGTCGGCAACGGCCAGGGTATAGCGGGGGGCGATGAAGAAGAAGTCGAAGGCGAGAACGCCCAGAAAGGCGGTGAGCACCGCTGGCTGCAGACCGAGGCGGACGGCGGCCACCACCACCGCCAGCAGGTAGAACATCGCGGTGTTGGTGGGCGAGAAAAAGGGACGGGCGACATCACAGAGCAGCGTCGCCCCGGCCACCAGGGCCACGGCGGCGCCAAAGCCCGCCCAGGGGACGGGCCGGGCCGGCCGGGGCTTTCCGGTGGCGGTGCGCCGCTCGGCCGGGGTCATGCTGACCACGTAAACGTCGATCTCCCCGCTCGCCCGGATGATCTGGTCCGCGATGGGCGGCCGCAGCATCTCGCGCCAGCGGGGCCGGGTCGGCTTCCCCACCACGATCTTGCTGATGTGATGCCGGCTGGCGTAATCGGCCACCGCCTCGGCCACGGAGTTGGCGGTGACCGAGGCCACGATGGCCCCCATGCTTTCGGCCAGGCGGAGATCGTGCCAGATCCGCTCCCGGTTCTCGCGGCTGAAGCGGCCGGTGTCCGGAGTTTCGATATAGATGGCATGCCAGGGGGCCTTCATCTCGTCGGCCAGCCGCCGGGTGGTGCGCATCAGTTTTTCCCCGAAGGGGCTGCCGCTGATGCACACCAGCAGCCGCTCCGCCACCGTGCGCGGCCCCGGGATGGCGCGGCTCTCCAGGTAGGAGCGCATCTGGTCGTCCACCCGGGCCGCGGCCCGGCGCAGCGACAGCTCCCGGAGCGCGATGAGGTTGCCGGGCTGGAAGAATTTTTCCATGGCCCGGGCCGCCTGCGCGGGGATGTAGATCTTGCCCTCGGCCAACCGCCCCAGCAGCTCGTCCGTGGGGATGTCCACCAGCTGGATCTCGCCGGCGAGATCCAGCAGCATGTCCGGCACGGTTTCCCGCACCACCACCCCGGTGACCTTCTCCACCATGTCGTTCAGGCTCTCGAGATGCTGAACGTTGACCGTGGTGTAGACGTCGATGCCGGCGGCCAGCAGCTCCTGCACATCCTGCCACCGCTTCTCGTGGCGGGAACCGGGCGCGTTGGTGTGGGCCAGCTCGTCCACCAGGGCGATTTGGGGGCGCCGGGCGAGGACCGCGTCGATGTCGAGCTCGAAGAGCGCCACCCCCTGGTAGTCGATCCGCAGCTTGGGGAGGGTCTCCATCCCCTCCAGCAGGGCGTCGGTCTCGGCCCGGCCGTGGGGCTCCACGTAGGCCGCCACCACGTCCTTCCCCTCCCGCTGGCGCTGGCGGGCCGCGCTCAGCATGGCGAAGGTCTTGCCCACCCCGGCCGCGTAGCCGAGGAAAATCTTGAGCCGGCCCCGGCTCTCCTGGGCCTCCTCGGCCTGGGCCAGCTTGAGCATGGCCTCGGGGGAGGGCCGGCTCTCGTCGTCGGCGCTCACCGGCTGCTCCTTTCCAGGGCCAGGTTCACGGCCAGGACGTTGACCCGCGGCGCGCCCAGAAAGCCGAGCTGGCTTTTTTGGGTGAAGCGCGCCACCAGGCTGGCCACCGTTTCTTCGCTCAGGCCGCGGGCCCTGGCGATGCGCGGCACCTGCAGCATGGCCGCCTCGGGCGAGAGGTGCGGATCAAGGCCGCTGGCCGAGGCCAGGACCAGGTCGGCCGGGATGGGGCCGCGCACGCCCGTGGCGCGCAGGGCCCCGATCCGCTCCTGCACCGCCGCGAGGAGGGCCGGATTGGTGGGGCCGAGGTTCGAGCCCCCGGACGCCATGGGATTGTACGGGAACTCGGCGGTGGCCGACGGCCGCGGCCAGAGGGAGCCGGGGCCGGTGAAGGGCTGACCGATGAGCGCCGAGCCGACCACCCGGCCGGACCGGTCATGAACTAGGCTGCCGTTCGCCTGCCTCGGGAAGACAGCCTGGGAGATCCCGGTGACCAGCGCCGGGTAGAGACCGCCGCAGAGCAGGGTCATGAGGAGACACATCAGAATGGCGGGTTTCAGTTCTTTCATGGCTTCGTTCTCCAGCGCGTCATTATACAAACAATCCCACTACCACATCGATGGCTTTGATGCCGAGAAACGGCACGATGATCCCCCCCACCCCGTAGAGAAGCAGGTTGTGGATCAGGAGCCGTTCCGCCGGCATGGGGCGGAATTTGGTGCCCTTCAGGGCGAGCGGCACCAGGAAGGGGATGACCAGGGCGTTGAAGATCACCGCCGAGAGAATGGCCGAGAAGGGGCTCGCGAGGCGCATCAGGTTGAGCGCATTGAGCTGCGGATAGGTGGCGGCGAAGGCCGCCGGGATGATGGCGAAGTACTTGGCGATGTCGTTCGAGATGCTGAAGGTGGTCAGGTTGCCGCGGGTCATCAGGATCTGCTTGCCCACCTCGACGATGTCCAGCAGCTTGGTGGGGTTGGAGTCGAGATCGATGATGTTGGCCGCCTCGCGGGCCGGCTGGGTGCCGGTGTTCATCGCCACCGCCACGTCGGCCTGCGCCAAGGCCGGGGCGTCGTTGGTGCCGTCGCCGGTCATGGCCACCATGAGCCCGGCCTCCTGGTTCTCCTTGATGAGACGCAGCTTGTCCTCCGGCTTGGCCTGGGCCAGGAAATCGTCCACTTCGGCCTCGGCGGAGATGGCCGCCGCGGTGAGCGGGTTGTCGCCGGTGATCATCACCGTCTTGATCCCCATGCTGCGCAACTGGCGGAACCGCTCCTGAATGCCCGACTTGACGATGTCCTTGAGGTTGACCACCCCGTAGATTTCGGTGTCGCAGCTGACCACCAGCGGGGTGGCGCCGGCGCGGGCGACCCGGTCCACCACCTCCTCCAGCTCCGCGGGGATCGAGTCACCCCCCAATTGGCGGACAAAGGCGACCAGCGAATCGGCCGCGCCCTTGCGGTACTGTTTGCCCCCGGTGTTGAGGCCGGAGAGACGGGTGTCGGCGTTGAACTCCACCGCTTCGGCATCGCCGGGCATGGCTGGC
>JAJYKH010000224.1 GCA_021788685.1 Deltaproteobacteria bacterium
TGCACCCCACGGTGCCGGCCCTGGACGGAAAGGTGCTCGACGATCCCAAGTTCAACTGCGCCTTGGGGAAAAAGGAGAACCTGTTCAAGGCATTCGTGGACGTCTGCGAGCGAGACGGGGAGGGGTTCGTTGACTACCTGTGGCCCAAGCCGACCAAGGACGGGCTCACCACGGACCAGCCCAAGCTCTCCTATGTGCGGCTGAACAAGGAGTGGGGCTGGATCGTGGGCACCGGCATTTATGTGGACGATGCCGTCCCGGATGCGGTGGCCAAGATCAAGCAGGATGTGGCCAATATGCGCTACGATGGAGGGATCGGCTATTTTTGGATCAACGACATGGGCAAGCCGTATCCGAAAATGATCATGCACCCCACGGTGCCGGCCCTGGACGGAAAGGTGCTCGACGATCCCAAGTTCAACTGCGCCTTGGGGAAAAAGGAGAACCTGTTCAAGGCATTCGTGGACGTCTGCGAGCGTGGCGGGGAGGGGTTCGTCGACTACCTGTGGCCCAAGCCGACCAAGGACGGGCTCACCACGGACCAGCCCAAGCTCTCCTACGTCAAGCTCTTTGCCCCGCTCGGGTGGGTGATCGGCACCGGTGCCTACATCGACTCCATCGATGCAGAGGTAGCAGCCAAGACCGATGCCCTCAACAAACAAATCACGACCATGCTGGTCAAGATCGGGGTCATCGTCGCTGTTGTCTCCATTCTCGGCTTCCTGCTGCTCTGGGTCGTGGCCGACCGCATCGCCGCGCCCCTGCACGCGTGCAGGGATTTCGCCAGGGAGCTGGGGCGGGGGAATCTCCGGGTGAAGCTCGGGGTTGAAGGCCGGGACGAAGTGGGGCAGCTGGCGGCCTCCCTCGAAAAGATGCAGGCCGATCTGAAAGCCCTCTTGCAAAAAATCGTTGCATCCTCTAGGAATGTAGCAGATGGCGCGGCGGACCAAGCCGCCTCCATCGAGGAGACCTCCGCTTCCCTCGAAGAGATGGCGGCAATGACCCGACAGAACGCGGACAATGCCGAGCAGGGCAATCGGCTGATCGGCCAGTCGCGGGCGGTCGCCGGCGAGGCCCACGGGGCGATGGTCCGGCTGACCGCGGCCATGAAGGAGATCTCAGCGGCAAGCACCGAAACCCAGAAGATCATCAGGACCATCGACGAGATTGCCTTCCAGACCAACCTGCTCGCCCTGAACGCTGCGGTGGAGGCGGCCCGGGCCGGCGAAGCGGGAGCGGGGTTCGCGGTGGTGGCCGACGAGGTCCGGAACCTGGCCGGGCGGGCGGCGGCGGCAGCGAGCGACACCGAGGCCCTGATCGAAAAAACGGTCAAGAAGATTGGCGAAGGCGACGAATTGACGGCGGCCACCGAGGCGTCCTTTACCGAGGTCATCGGCAACATCGCCAAGGTGAGCGAGCTCATGGGCGAGATCGCCACCGCCTCGAGCGAGCAGGCCACGGGCATCGCCCAGATCAATTTGACCGTTTCCTCGATCAACACCATCACCCAGAGGAATGTGGACCACGCCCAGGAGCTGACGGCCGCCATCGGCGAGTTCGATATGGAACATGAGGCGCTGGATGGCGACAGAAAACCACTTTCGCCGCTGCCGGCCGCCTGACAAACAGGAAGAAAGGAGATTATGAACAGAGAGCAATACGGCTGGGGGCCGGACACGGGGCTCCCGCTGCTGGCCAAGATGCGGGAAGACCTGAAGTCCGCCATGCGGAGCCAGGATTCCGTGGTGAAGGACACCATCCGGATCATCATGGCCGAGTTCCCCAAGCTCACGGTGCCAATCACACTGGAGAGCGGCAAGAAATCGACCCGCCCCAAAAAGCAGGAGGAGATCACCGATGACGAGATCATCGGCATCATCCAGGGGCTGGTGAAATCGGAGAAGCAGACCCTCGAGCTCACCGGCGGCACCACCTCCGAGTACCTGGAGATCCTGAAATCGTACCTGCCCCGGCAGGCCAGCCGTGAGGAGATCGAGGCCTGGGTCCGGGCCAATGTCGATTTTTCCCAGTACAAGAGCCCCATGCAGGCCATGGGTTCCATCATGAAGCACTTCGGCAAAACGGCCGACGGCAACCTTGTCCGGGATGTTCTGCAAAAAATGCAAAACGCGTGAGGGTGGAGGTTTGAGGGTGGAGGCAACGGCCAAAAACCTTCGTAGAGGTGATGCGGTCTCCGCCTCCAACCTCCAGCTTCAAGCGGAGCGGTCCATGGACCGCGTAGCGCTCCTCCAACGATTTTGAGTCCTTCCTTCGATTTCGACCGGGTCATCGACCGGCACCAGACCGCGAGCCTCAAGTGGGACCGGTATCGGGGCCGGGACGTCCTGCCGCTCTGGGTGGCGGACATGGACTTCCCCTCGCCGCCCGCGGTGATCGCCGCCCTCCACCGGCGGGTGGAGCACGCCATTTTCGGCTACACCCTGGTGCCGGACGAGCTGGTGGAGACCATCATCGCCATGCTCTGGGCCCGGTACGGCTGGGAGGTCCGGCCCGAATGGCTGGTGTGGCTGCCCGGCCTGGTTACCGGCCTCAACGTGGCCTGCCGGGCGGTGGGGGCCGAAGGCGATGAGGTGCTCACCACCGTCCCGGTCTACCCCCCCTTTTTGAGCGCCCCCGGCCATTTCCGGCGCCAGGTGCGGACCGTTCCCCTCCGGCAGGCGGGCGACCGCTGGGAGCTCGATTTCGAGGCCCTGGCGCAGGCGATCTCCGGCCGCACCACGCTGTTTCTCCTCTGCTCGCCCCACAATCCCACCGGGCGGGTGCTCAGCCGCGCGGAGCTGGAGCGGCTTGCCTCCCTCTGCCTGGCCCGCGATCTGGTCATCTGCTCCGACGAGATCCATGCCGACCTGATCCTCGACCCGGACCGGCACCACATGCCCACGGCCCTCCTCGGCCCGGAGGTGGCCCGGCGCACCATTACCCTGATGGCCCCGAGCAAGACCTACAACATCCCCGGTTTGGGCTGCTCGTTTGCGGTCATTCCCGACGGGAACCTGCGCCGCGCTTTCCGGCAGGCCATGGAAGGCATCGTCCCCCATGTCAATCTTCTCGGCTATACCGCGGCGATCGCTGCGTACCGGGAGGGCGGGGAGTGGCTGGCCGCCCTCCTGGCCTACCTGCGCGGCAACCGGGACCGGGTGGCAGCGGCGGTCGGGGCCATGCCGGGGCTGGCCGTCAACCGGGTAGAGGCCACTTACCTGGCCTGGATCGATGCCCGGGGGGCGGGTCTCGCCGATCCGGCCGCCTTTTTCGAGGCCGCCGGGGTGGGGCTTTCCGACGGCCGCGATTTCGGCGGCCCGGGCTTCGTCCGCCTCAACTTCGGCTGTCCGCGGGCCGTGCTCGACGAAGCGCTGTCCCGGATGGCCCGGGGACTGGCGGCGCACACGACCCCATGAACCCGCAGGCGATCACCGATCAGCTCGTCACCGACCTCCAGCGGCTCCGCTTCGGCAGACCGGTGACCCACGTCTACAATCCATTGGTCTACGCCCGCCGGAGCTATGACGAATACTGGCGCCGCTACGGCGGGCCGCCCAAGGAGGTGGTTCTCCTTGGCATGAACCCCGGGCCTTGGGGGATGGCCCAGACCGGCATCCCCTTCGGGGAGGTGGCGGCGGTGAAGACCTGGCTGGGAATCGAAAAGGAAGTGGACCACCCCCCGTGCGAGCATCCCAAGCGGCCGGTGACCGGCTTCGCCTGCACGAGGAGCGAGGTCTCCGGCCGGCGCCTCTGGGGCTGGGCCGCCAGGACCTTCGGCACCCCCAAGGAGTTCTTCCGGCGTTTCTTCGTGGTCAATTACTGTCCGCTCCTCTTCATGGAGGCAAGCGGCCGCAACCGCACGCCCGATTTCCTGCCGGTGGCCGAGCGGCGGCCGCTCCTTGCCGCCTGCGACCGGGCCCTGGCCCGGTCCATGGAGCATCTCGGGCCCCGGTGGGTGATCGGAGTGGGCAAATTCGCCGAGGAGCGGGCGCGGGAAGCTCTCGCAGGCCTTGACCTGCGGGTGGGGTGCATCCTCCACCCCAGTCCGGCCAGCCCCCAGGCCAACCAGGACTGGGAAGGCCGGGTGAACGCCCAGCTCCGGGACCTCGGGATATTGTCCTAGCGAATCCCCGGATCGTTCTTTGCTCGTCGCTGCTCCTGCCGGTCTGCTATACTGGTCCTAAAGGGCGCCCTTTCCCGTCGTTCCTGCCTTTGCGGGCTCCCTTCCCTTCGTGAATGTCTTGGCGACAGCGCCCTCGGGGGGGACCCATTCCTCGCCCCCGCCTGGTTCCGTGCAGCAGGTCCGTTCCGGTACCCCAACGAGAGGAGCAGGTATGGCCATCGAGAGGTTCAGGGAGCGCCGCTGCTATCGTCGTTATCCGGTCCGTGACGGCATTCTGGTCTCCACCCCCTCGCGGGCCGGGGAAATGCTCGACATCAGCATGGGAGGGCTCTCGTTCCGGCAGGTCGACTCCAAGGAGCTCCCCGAGGACTTCGAATCGGCCATTCTCTTTGGCGAGGACGAGCTGTTCCTCGAAGACATGCCCCTGAAGCCGGTTGGCGACTACACCCAGGAGCCGCTGGCCGGCTACCGGCAGATCAGGAAGATCGGGGCCAGGTTCGGGGAGCTGACGAAGGAGCAGCGGGAGCGGCTGCGGGATTTCATCCAGGTCCAGTCCCGCTGAGCTCCGGGTGCATGGGAGCCTCCCTCAGGGACGGAGCAGCCGTTCCACAAGTGCCCCGGGTAAGCGGTCACAGGCACCACATCTGCTTTGTTATCGGCCTGCTCGCATACTGATGTATAGCTCGCAGGGCCGATGCCGCGCATCTGCGGCACCCTGTGACCGTTTACAAATCCGCCATCGCTAGCTTCAAACCTTGTGCCCCCCGGGATCAGTTACGCGCTCGGGTATCGTCGGGGCGAGCCACATCGGCAAGCGGCGTCCAGGACAGGTCCGCCTCCAGGCGGTAGGAGCCCACGAAGGGGTGGGGGGGCCGCCCCTGCCAGTCGTTGGGGGAGAGCAGGGAAAAAGTGAGGGAGCCGTCGTCCTGCCGGTAGAGGTGATAGACTTGGCCGGGGCGGCGCTGGAAGTGGCAGCGGGCGTGGTGGAGCTGCTGGTCCTGTCGGGCCTCGGCGAGAACGGCCCGGGCCTCCTCCTGGAGCGCCTTGATCTGCCCGGCAATCACCTGGAGCTTGGCGTCGACCCGGGCATTGACCATCCGCTCGGCCTCCTCGATCTCCCGGGCCAAGTCCACCAGG
>JAJYKH010000225.1 GCA_021788685.1 Deltaproteobacteria bacterium
TTCCATGACGCCTTCCGGCAGCGCCTGGAGCACATCATCCAGGCCCTGCGGGACACGGCCGGGCGCCCGGAGCAGCCGCCGGACGCCCCCGGCGGGCCGGCGGCCGATGCCTTCTGCGCGCTCGGGCTCCAGGCCGCGCAGCTCGAGCAGCTCATCGAGGACACCGGCCGCCTGCACCGCCAGCAGTCCCAGGTCTTCCAGGAGATCAGCGACGCGGTGGCGGAGCAGTCCGCCTGTCTGCACCAGTTGGTGACCGCCGACGGCCTCGCGAACGGCGGGGACGTCCTGGCCGACCTGGGGGGGGCCCTCGCCTCCGTGAGCGGGATCGGTGAGGAGTGCACCCGGCTGGCGGGTGAAATCGGGCAGGCGGCGGCTGAGGCCGGCCAGACGGCCTCGCGCCTCTCCGGCTTCACCAGGGAGGTTTCCACCCTCTCCTGGCAGGTCCGGCTCAATGCCCTCAACTCGATCATCAAGTCGGAGCGGCTGGCCTCCGAGGGGAAGACGCTGGAGGTGCTCTCCCGGAACATGGTGCACCTGGCGGAGCAGGTGGAGGAGCTGGTCTCGTCCCTCACCGCCGGGCTCGCCGCCATCACGGAAACCATTGCCGACGAGGGGCCGGGCACCCGGGAAGAAACCGCCGCCGGCCAGCCGGCCGCGTTCTCCGAGGCGGCGGTCCGGGCCCGGTTCGACGGCTTCGCGGAGGCCGCCGCGGCGCTCCTGGAGGAAGGCAGGCAGCTGGCGCAGGCGATCCAGGGGCAGGGAGAGCGATTGGAGTTCCTCCGGCGGATCGGCGTCGGGCTGCAGGAGCAGCATGCCCGACTGACCGGAGTGGCGGAGACGCTCCGGCCGGCGGCGGACGACCTCCCTGCGGCGGCCCGGTCCGATACCCTCCAAGTGGCTGCGGGCCACTACACCATGGCCCGGGAACGGCTCATCCACCAGTCCGCCGTGGCGACGGCCCCCGGGGATGGTCCGCAGCCGCTCCCCGGTCCCGGCGGAGAGCGGAACGGTGCAGGGGATGGGGCGCCGGCCCCGGCCGTCCTCCACGATGGCGGCCCGCCCGCGGCAAGCGAGCTCGGCAACAATGTGGAACTGTTCTAACCAGAGACCGGGGAGGCATCGATGGCCCAGGAGAAAAAGCCATTGGACGAAGTGACCATCCAGCCGCGCAAGCTGACCATCTACGAAGTGACCGGCCTCAGGAAGGAGCTCCTGGCCGGCGCGGCCCTGGGGATCGCCCTTGATCTCGGCCAGGTCGAAGAGTGCGATGCCGCCGGCCTGCAGCTCCTGGTTTCCCTCCGGAAGGCCAGCCAGCAGGAAGAAAAGCCGGGGGTCCGGATGGCCAATCCCTCCGATAGCGTGAAGGCCGGGCTGCTGGCGCTGGGGATTGAGGAGAAGGATCTGATGCAGCCTCCGGGCTGAGAAGATCGGAAGAGGGAGCAGAAGGCGGGCGGGTGGCTTCGCTTCTCTTTTTCAGGGGGAGAGCATCGAGAAATCAAAACCACTGCCACCCCCACAGGCTCGCTCTCCGTCTGCCATCCCCCCGCCGCCATCTGGCACCCGCATACCGGAGCCGCGTGGCCCATCCTTTCCCCAACGCCCTTCCATCTGCTCTCCAATTCCCGATCAGCCCGGCATCCGCTCTCTTGACAAACCTTCCTTTTTGATCTATCCACAAGGCTCTGTCTGCCGCTGCCCAGCGGGCCGCGAGCTCCTTTTCGCACGGGCAGCCCGGGCGAGGGGGGCGATCCGGACACTCCAGGAAGGATAGAGCCAACCCGCCACGCCACCGGAGGAACCGATGCAAATTTTCCGCACCAAGTCCACTGCGGCCGACGGTACTTGTGACGCCGGCCTGCACCGCTGCCTCAGCGCCTTCGACCTCACCTTCCTCGGCATCGGCGCGATCATCGGCACCGGCATCTTCGTCCTCACCGGCATCGCCGCCGCCACCCAATCCGGGCCGGCAGTGGTCCTCTCCTTCGTGGTGGCCGGGGTGGCCTGCGCCTTCGCCGCCCTCGCCTATTCGGAGCTGGCCTCGGCCGTCGGAGGCTGCGGCAGCGCGTACGGCTACTCCTACGTTGCCTTCGGCGAATTGGTGGCGTGGATCATCGGCTGGGATCTCATCCTCGAATACGGCATCGCCACCGCCGCGGTGGCGAACGGCTGGGCCGGCTACTTCAACAACGCGCTCACCGCCATCGGCCTTTCCCTCCCGGACTACCTCACCAAGGCCCCCAAGCTGGGCGGACTCATCAACCTGCCGGCCGCAGGGATCGTGCTCGTCCTGATGGTGCTGCTCGCGATCGGCGTCCGGGAGAGCACCCGCGTCAACGCCGTGATGGTGTTCGTGAAGCTCGTCACCATCACCGTGTTCGTGGCCATCGCCGCCTTCCACGTCAATCCCGCCAACTGGCACCCGTTCATGCCTTTCGGCTGGTTTGGCCACACCCCGGAAGGCAAGCCCGTGGGGGTGCTGGCGGGCGCGGCCATCGTTTTCTTCGCCTACATCGGCTTTGATGCGGTCTCCACCGCGGCCGAGGAGGCCCGCAACCCGCAGCGGGACATCCCCATTGGCATCATCGGCTCTCTCATCTTCTGCACCTTCATCTACATCCTCGTCGCGGGGCTGCTGACGGGCATCGTCCCCTACACCGCCCTCGACGTGCCCTCCCCGGTGGCCCACTCGCTCCAGCTGCTCGGAATCAACTGGGCGTCGGCCATGGTGGCGACCGGCGTCATCGCCGGGCTCACCACCGTGATGCTCGTGCTCTACTACGGCCTCACCCGGGTCTTCTTCGCCATGGCGCGGGACGGCCTCCTGCCGCCGGTGTTCGGTGAGGTGAACGAAAAAACCCGCACGCCGGTGCGGGTCATCGTGCTCTGTGGCCTCCTCATCGCCGCCACCGCCGGAATGATCCCCCTGGGCGACCTTGCCGAGCTGGTCAACATCGGCACCCTGGCGGCGTTCGTGCTGGTCTGCCTGGGGGTCATCGTCCTTCGGATCACCCAGCCCCACCTGCACCGGCCCTTCAGGAACCCCCTCAACCCCCTCTTCCCCGCGCTGGGCATGCTCTCCTGCGGGGCGCTCATGGCCTTCCTGCCCGCCATGACCTGGGCGCGCTTCGGGATCTGGCTGGTGATCGGGCTGGTGGTCTACTTCGGGTACTCCATCCGCCACAGTGCCCTGGCCAGACAGGGCAAACAGGGTTGAGTCAGCGGGGCACCGTTGCCCGCCAAGCGATTGTCGGGATGGTAATCGGGAATCAGAATCGAAAATCAGGGCCGATTACGACGACAGCGACAAAGAAGATGGGTCAACTGGAAGGAGGCGTCAAGCCCGCTCCATCCAGGACCGCCCGCACCATCGCCGCCAGCTCCGAAATCTCGTAGGGTTTTGGAAGGATGGCCTTCACCCCGGCCGCCCGGGCCTTCTCCTCGTCCTCCGGGCTGGTGAAGCCTGCGCTGAGGATGACCGGCAGCCCGGGGCGCTGGCCGAGGATGGCCCTCGCCAGCTCCAGCCCCGTCATGCCCGGCATGACGAGATCGGTGATCACCAGGTCGAACCACTCCCGCCTGCGGCCGAAGGCCTCCAGGGCCTGGGGCCCGCCGGTGGCCACGGTCACCTCGTAGCCCAGGTGCTTGAGCATCTGTTTGCCCAGGGTGGCGAGCGGCTCCTCGTCGTCCACGAAGAGGAGCCGCTCCCTGCCCCTGGCCCACGGCAGGGAGAGGACCTCCTCTTCGCCGTCCTCCACTACCGGCAGATAGACCCGGAAGGTGGTCCCTTTCCCGGGGCTGCTCTCCAGCCCGACCGCCCCGCCCGAGCTCTTGACCAGCCCCAGCACGACCGACAGCCCCATCCCGGCGTTCTCCGCCTTGTCCTTGGTGGTGTAGAACGGATCGAAAACCCGGCGCCGCACCTCTTCCGGCATGCCGGCTCCGGTGTCGCTCACCGCGAGCTCCAGGAAGGTCCCCGGACGGAGTCCGGGCAACGTGGTGGCCAGGTTTTCGTCCACCTCCACCCGCTCCAGGCCCACCCGGATCTCCCCCGGGCCGCCGCCGATGGCCTGGTGGGCGTTGGTGACCAGGTTCATGACGATCTGGTAGACCTGGGCGGGGTCGGCCATGACCGCGCCCAGCCCGGGCCCGATCTGCTGGTGGAGGGCAATGGAGGGGGGAAGGATGGTGCGCAGGAGCTTGAGTGATTCCTTGACCACCGGGCTGATGTGCACCGGCCGGAGGGGGGCGTACGATGCGCGGCTGAAGGTGAGGATCTGGTCCACCAGGCCGCGGGCGCGACGGCCGGCCTTGCGGATCCCCGCCAGCAGGGGCGCCGCCTCGTGGCCGGGCTCCACCTTGAGAAGGGCGAGCTCGTTGTAGCCGATGATGGCCGAGAGGATGTTGTTGAAGTCATGAGCGATGCCGCCGGCCAGGGTCTCCATGGCGGCGAGCTTCTGGATCTGCTGCTGGTGCTCCTGAACCCGCTTTTTCTCGGTGATGTCCGTGGCGATCTCCAGCCGGACGATCCGGCCGTCCACCCAGCGGATCGCCTTGTCCTGGATACCGTACCAGCGGCTGTTGCGCAGGTTCCTGAATTCCCAGATGTGGGTCGGCAGGAGGGTCCCGTCGGGGGCGACCAGCCGGTCGTTGGTGCAGAAGGCACAGGGGCCGGTCTGCCCCGTCTGAATGGTCTGCCAGCAGGGCTTGCCGACGATGTCGCCGAAGAGCCCCGCCGCATACTTGTTGACGTAGAGAACCTCGTGGGTCGTCATGTCGGCTACATAGACGATCACGTCGAGGCTGTCCAAGATGGTGAGCAGATGGGCGTGGGCATCCCGGCAAATGGCGATTTCCGCTTCGAGCCCAGCCCACCCCGCCTGACCGTCGTCCTCCGGTCTCTTCATGCGCCATGTCCTGTCGTGATGGTCGAAAGGAACGAATTCCCGCCCGCCGCAACTCCGCAAAGGCAAGGATCCCGCTTTCCTGCGGCAACCGGAATTTCACATGATACCCGTCCTTGGTTGTTTCTCTGGAGATCAGTCATCTCCGCACAAAGGCTTATCGGTAGAAAACCGGTCCTTATGAAAAAAGCCGATTTCCCCAAAAGCATCACCCAAGCCAAGATGGCCAAGCCAAAATTCGATATACAAGAGGCGCGGTGGTGTCGCGAAAGCGGAGACGTACATCAGGTACGTCGAGCATTTCGCGACCCGCCGCAACGCCGTAGATCGGACTTTTTGCGATGC
>JAJYKH010000226.1 GCA_021788685.1 Deltaproteobacteria bacterium
GAACATGCTCATCCTCTTCGGCACCGCCTGGGGGCTCGCCCCCGAGGTGCTCGCGGCGGCGGACGGCGTGCTGCCGCCCATTGAGGGATGGGACGACTACAATCACCTGTCGGTCCGGTCGGCGGCCTCTATCGCCCTCGACCGGCTGCTGGGAAATAGAGCATAATCGAATCGGGTGTGAGGGAGGCACCCTTCGGGAGCGAATGGTCCCGAAAAGACAGAGCCATGAAAAAAACACTCATCGAGCAGATCGAAAGAGAGCAGGTGCGGCACGACATGCCGGAGCTCCGGGCCGGCGATTCGGTCCGGGTGCACATCCGGATCATCGAGGGCGACAAGGAGCGGATCCAGATCTTCGAGGGCATCGTCACCCGGTACCAGAAGGGGACCATGAACGCCAGCTTCACGGTGCGCAAGGTCTCCCACGGGGTGGGCGTCGAGAAGACCTTCGCCCTCAACTCCCCCCGGCTGGAGAAAGTCGAGGTGGCGAGCCACGGCAAGGTGCGCCAGGCCCGGCTCTACTACCTCCGCGGCCGGCGTGGCAAGGAGGCACGCATCAAGGAGAAGGGGTTCGCCAGCTAGTGCCACCCCGGAAACGATCCTTTCGCCCGATTGCTGCGTTGCTCGGTCGCCGGAAAATGGTCACGCAAGGACTGCGCTCCGCTTTCCCGGCTTCCTCGCGCCTTGCACTCGAATGAAAATACAATGATCTCGCAAAAACCTCCGAACTGCGGCGGGCGGGAATGAGAAAACAACAAGCTGCACAACTTGGCCCATCGGCGGAGCGGTTCTGCGAGGTCGACAGAATCCTCGTTTCTGAACATCGGCAGGAAATTTTTGATTTTTGAAGGGTCAAAAATCATTTTTCTATGGTGTTCTCTTGCCTGAGCAGCCGAGCCTCTGGGAGCGCTTCGTCGAGACCGACAGCTTCTGCTTCGAACGGCGGCTGCTTGCAAGCGGCTGCCGGCTGGTGGCCGGCCTCGACGAGGCGGGCCGGGGGCCGCTGGCCGGCCCGGTGGTCGCGGCCTGCGTGGTGCTTCTCCCCGGGTGCGGCCATGAGCGGTTCCGGGATTCCAAGATCCTGACTGCGGCGGCACGCGACGAGCTGTATGCCGAGCTGCAGACGAACGGCGCCCGCATCGGGGTCGGCGTCGGGTCGGTGGCCGAGATCGAGAAGATCAACATCCTCCGGGCCTCCCTCCTGGCCATGCGGCGGGCGGTGGACGCCCTGGCCGAGCAGCCCGATTTCCTCCTGGTGGACGGCAAGTTCCCGGTCCCCATTGCCATTCCCCAGCAGCCCCTGGTCAAGGGGGAGTCGCGGAGCGCCTCCATCGCCGCCGCCTCGATCATTGCCAAGGTCACCCGGGACCGGATGATGGCGGACTACCACGAGCGGTATCCCCAGTACAATTTTCTCAGCAACAAGGGGTACGGCACGGCCGAGCACCGGCAGGCCCTGGTTGAGCACGGCCCCTGCGAGCTGCACCGCCGGGGCTTCCGGGGGGTCGGTGACGAGGCGGCGTAATGCCCCTTCCGTTCTCCAAGCTTTTCCCCTTCCGCCGGAAGCCCAAGGCAGCCGCCGGGGCGACTGCCGGGCCGATGCCAGTCGGCCGGCAGGGCGAGGAGCTGGCCCGCCGACACCTGGAACGGCACGGCTACCGGATCATCGCCTGCAACTACCGGGTGCGGTTTGGCGAGATCGACTTGATCGCCGAGGAAGGGGAAACGTTGGTCTTCATTGAGGTGAAGACCCGCACCGGGCCCACCCACGGCCACCCCCTGGAGGCGGTGACCCCCGCCAAGCAGCGGCAGCTTGCCCGGGTGGCCCTGGAATATCTGAGCCGTGAGCGGGGAGAGCGGCCAGTCCGCTTCGACGTGGTCGCGGTGCTGCTCAATACGAGCGGGCCTCCCCGAATCGAGATCATCCGCAACGCCTTCGAGCTTCCAGCCGGAATGTAGCCATGCCGTCCCCCGCCGCTTTCCTTCCTGTTCTTCCCATCGGCATCACCATGGGCTGCCCGGTGGGCATCGGCCCCGAGATCATCGTCCGGATGCTCTCCTCTCCCGTCGATGTGGGCGGCCGGCTGGTGGTGCTGGGCGACGCCGGGGTGCTCCGGCGGGCGGCCCGGGCGCTGGCCATCGACATCCCGGTCCGCGAATGGGAGCCGGGGCAGGAGATCGAACCGGGGACCATCCCCGTGCTGCCCCTCTCCCGTCTGGATGCCGAGAAGCTGGCCTGGGGCCGTCCCGACCGGGAAACCGGCCGGGCCATGGGCGCTTACATCGAAGAGGCGGTCCGCCTCATCCAGGCCGGTGTCCTGGGCGCGATGGTCACCGCCCCCATCGGCAAGAAACCCCTCCAGGAGGCGGGATACCCTTATCCCGGCCACACCGAGATGCTCGCCGCCCTCTGCGGGGCGGACGAATACGCGATGATGCTCGCCGGCGACCGGCTGCGGGTCACCCTGGTCACCATCCACATGGCGCTTGCCGGGGTGCCGGCGGCGCTTACCCCCGAGAAGGTGCTCCGGCTGATCGAGATCACCGGCCGGAGCCTGCGTCGCGATTTCGGCGTTCCGGCCCCCCGGCTGGCGGTGGCCGGCCTCAACCCGCATGCCGGCGAGTGCGGCCTGTTCGGCGACGAGGAAGAACGGGTGATCGCGCCGGCCGTGGCCGCGGCGCGGCGCCAGGGCTGGCAGGCCGCCGGGCCGCTGCCGCCCGATACCGTTTTCCACCAGGCGGCGAACGGCCGGTACGATGCCGTGGTCTGCATGTACCACGACCAGGGGCTGATCCCTTTCAAGCTGCTCCATTTCGCAGATGGGGTGAACGCCACCCTGGGGCTGCCCATCGTCCGGACCTCGGTGGACCATGGCACCGCCTACGACATCGCGGGCAAGGGCGTGGCCAGCCCGACCAGCCTGGAAGCGGCCTGCCGGCTGGCGGCCCGGATCGCGGCCAACCGGCGGCGGGCCGCGGGGTGAAATCTCTATCTACCCCCTGAGAGCTGATGGCTGAATTTTCTCCTCTTTTCCCTTTTTTCCGGTACAATTGATGAACGCTGCGCGCAAGGCCGGCCGGCCAGGAATCCTGATTGCCATCGAGGGCATCGACGGCACGGGCAAGTCGACCCAGCTGCGGCTGCTGGCCGGCGAGCTCGTCCGGCGCGGCCACGAGGTGGTGGCCACCCGGGAGCCCACGGATGGCCCCTTCGGCCTGAAGATCCGGGAGCTGTTTCTCAACCGGGGGCAGGTTTCCCCGGCCGAGGAGCTGGCGCTGTTCGTGGCCGACCGCCGCGAGCATGTGCGGGATGTCATCGAACCGGCGCTCGCCGCCGGCAAGATCGTGCTCACCGACCGCTATTATTTTTCCACCGCCGCCTACCAGGGGGCGGCCGGGCACGACCCGGAGGCCATTCTCAGGGAAAACGAGAGCTTCGCCCCGGAGCCCGACCTGGTGCTGCTGCTCGACCTGCCGCCGGCCAAGGGGATCGAGCGGATCGAGTCCCTGCGGGGCGAGCGGTTGAACGAGTTCGAGCAGGAGCAGAACCTCCGCCGGGTGGCGGCCATATTTGCCAGTCTCCGGCGGCCCTGCATCGTTCGAATCGATGCGGCCGGGGATGCGGCGGCCGTTCATGGCCTGATTCTCGCCCAGGTGGAGCGGCTTCTAGCCAGTTGAGCTTTCCGGCTTCCGGATGGTTCCGGGAGGTCTAGAAGGATTGCATTCCAGCAAGGTTTTGGCATTTTCGGCGCTTCGATGAAAATTCTTCCTCTCACCTGTTTCTTTCTTCTCTCCTGCGCTTCCTGCGCCGCCACCAGCCCGCTTCCCGCGCAGCAGCCGCTGCCGGCACCGGCGGTCGGGAAGGAAACGGCCGACAGCGTGTGTGCCTATTCCCATTTCCTGGAAGGCAAGTCGGCGGAAGCCGCCGGCCGCCTGGAGGAGGCACGCGCCGCCTACGAGAAGGCCATGGCCTGCGCCAGCGATCCCGATTACCTCATGCGCACCATGGCGGTCCTGCTCGCCCGGATGGAACGGAAGAAGGAAGCCGCCGCCTGGCTGGAAAAGATCCGGAAGCGGCACCCCGCCGATTCCGAGACGCTGACCTTTGTCGCCGATCTCTATGCCGACATGGGGATGACGTCCCAGGCGGGCGAGCTGTACCGCCAGATCCTTGCCCGTGAGCCGGAGAATTTCGAGGTGGCCCTGCAGCTCGGGATTCTGTACGCCCGAAACCGCCAGTTTCCCCAGGCCCGTGAAATGCTGGAGCGGCTGGTGCGGATCGATCCCGGCTCGCAGGTGGGCCATTACTACCTGGGCAAGCTCTACCAGGAGCTGAACGAGCCCGACAAGGCCGTTGCCTCCTATGGCAAGGCCCTCGCCATCGAATGGTCCGACGACCTCGCCTTCGAAACGGCCGATCTTTACGAAAGGTTGAACCGTCCCGAGAAGGCGATCGCCCTCTACCGGAAAATCCTGGCCGAGGACCCGGCCAACGAACGGGCCCGCGGAGCCCTGGCCGGCGTTTACCTGCAGCAGGGCGAGCTGGACCGGGCTCTGGCGGAGCTGAAGGAGCTCCGCAACTATACGTCCGATCTCCGGAAGGTGGATTTCACCATCGGCCGCCTGCTCATCGAGCAGGAGCGCTATGACGAGGCCATCGCCCAGTTCTCCCGGCTGCTGGCCGAGGACCCGGGTTTCGATGCGGCCCGCTACCTGCTCGCCCTCATCCACTACGAGAAGAAAAATTCCAAGAAGGCGGCCGAGCTCCTGCGCCAGATTCCGGCCGGGGCCGAAACCTACGAGGACGCCACCCTGCTCCTGGGCAAGATCCTGGAGGATCAGAACGATCCGGCGGCGGTGGAGAAGCTCTATGCGGGACGGCTGGCCGGCAAATCCACCCGCAGGCCGGTTTTCTACGTGGCCCTCGCCTCGTTTTATCAGGAGCATGGGCAACCGGAAAAGGGCCAGGCGGTGTATGCCGAGGCCCTTTCCCGCTACCCGGACAACCCCCGGGTCCTTTTCGAGCACGCCCTGTTCCTGGACCGGCTGGCACGCCAGGACGAGGCCATCGCCGAGATGCAGAAGGTGCTCGCCATCGAGCCGCACAACCCGTACGCCCTCAATTACGTGGGCTACACCTGGGCCGACCGGGGGGTCAACCTCAAGGAGGCCCTGG
>JAJYKH010000227.1 GCA_021788685.1 Deltaproteobacteria bacterium
CTGCGGGCGGTCACCGGCAGCTACCAGACCGACTACGAGCAGGGGGACATCTGCTGGTCGAACGAGCTGGCCCTGCACGTGATCGAGCTCAAGACCTGCGGCCCTGTGGAGGACCTGGCGGCCACGGTCAGCCGGTTCCAGCGCGACGTGGCCCGGATTAACGGCATCCTCGCCCAGGCCGGCGCCATGCTCATGCCCACCGGCGCCCATCCGTGGATGGATCCCTTCCGGGAAACACGGCTCTGGCCCCACGCGCACAATGCCATTTACGAGGCTTACAACCGGATCTTCGATTGCCGGGGGCATGGCTGGTCCAACCTGCAGAGCGTGCATCTCAATTTCCCCTTTGCGGGGAACGAGGAATTCGGGGAGCTTCACGCGGCCATCCGGGTGCTCCTGCCGCTCCTGCCGGCCCTGGCCGCCAGCACCCCCATGGTGGACCTCCAGATCAAGGGCCCGCTCGATTACCGGCTCGAGGTCTACAAGACCAACTCGCAACGGATCCCCTCGGTCACCGGCCGGGTGGTCCCGGAGCCGGTCTTCACCAGGGAGGAATACGAGCGGCACATTCTCGCCCCCATGTACCGCGACATCGCCCCCTACGACCCAGAGGGAATTCTCCAGGACGAATGGCTCAACGCCCGGGGAGCCATCGCCCGGTTCGACCGCTCCACCATCGAGATCCGGGTCATCGACGTTCAGGAGTGCCCCCTGGCCGACCTGGCCCTGGCCGCCCTGGTTTTCCAGACCCTGAAGGGGTTGGTAGACAATAGGTGGAGCAGCACCGCCGCGCAGCAGCGCTGGGGCGTGGAGCCCCTGGCCCGCCTTCTCGACCGCACCATCCAACTGGCCGAGGGCGCGGAAATTGAGGACCCGGCCTATGCAGCGCTCTTCGGATTGGAAATGGAAAAAGGGCTCACGGCGGGAAGGATCTGGCGCCGTGTTTTCGAGGACCTGAAGAAGACCGGCGCCATCGAGCCGGTCTGCCGCCAGCCACTGGAGGTGGTGCTCAACCACGGCTCCCTGGCCAGCCGCCTCGTGAAGCGCCTCGGCCCCGAGCCCGCCAAGCCGGCCGTGGCGGAGGTCTACCTGGAGCTGTGCGCCTGCCTGGCTGAGGGGAGATTGTTCCGGTGAAACGAACCCTTCTGTGGATCGCCGGCTCCATTCTCGCCTTGGCCATCGTGCTGACGACGGTCTATGCCTTCCGGCAGCAACTACTCGCTCCTCTGATTGCAAGCCGGGTGGCTGCCGAGCTGGAATCCCGGTACGGGGTCCGGGTGAAGATCGGCAGGATCGGCGGCGACTTCGTCACCTCCCTGGAGCTGGGAGACGTGGAAACCGTGGGCTCCGCGCCCGACCGGCCGGTGACCCGGATCTCGCTCCGGCGGGGGAATGCGCGGTATTGGCTGCCCGACCTCCTGGGCGGCTTCGGCCGGTTTCTGCATGGGGCGGATATCGTGCTGGAGGGGGCCCGGATCGATGTCGATCTCGATCGGCCTGGCCTGAAAAGCGAAGGACCGATCCAAATCCCCTCCCCGGGCGACCTGCCCGGCCTGCGCGTGCGGGATTCCCGGTTTGCCCTCCGGGGCCGGGGCCTCCGTTTGGACTTCACCGGCCTGAACGGCGCCCTCCGGCGCCCGGCAGCGGCTGAAAAAGCCGCCCGCCTGGACCTGCAGGCGACCGCCACCGTCGAGCATCCCCGGCTCAAGAAGCAGGCCGGCCCCCTGACCGCCCGGCTCCGTTATGACGGCGGCCAGCTCGACCTTCAGGAGCTGCGCTTCGCCGGCCAAACCCTCCTTCACGCCAGCCTCGACCTGCGCCATCGTCGGGAAGGTGTCTACGCCCTGCAGAGTGGGTTGCGGGTTCTGGGCGGCCAGGCCGACCTCCAGCTCCGTTTCGGGAAAAAGGCCGTCGCCGGCCGGACCCGGATCGACGGCATCAATCTCCACGCTCTGTCTTCGGTGCTCGCCATCCCCGGGCTGCCGCCCCTTGCAGGCTCTCTGAACGGCACCGCCGAGATTCGGGCCGATACGGACAGGTTTGCCGAAACCTTGGACGGCGCAATCGATCTGCGGGTCGACGAAGGGCGGTTCCGCCAGGTCGCCGCCGACACCATCCGGTTGCAGGCCACGGCTCGGCATGGCGAGGTCCTCATCCGCCATTTCACCGGCCGGCTCGGGCCAAACCGGCTCGCCATCGAGGCCATCGGCTTCCCGGCCGCGGCGCTTGCCAACCGGCAGTGGTCGCGGCTGCTGGCGGCCGCCCCGGGCACCTTCTCCCTGCAGCTCAATGATATCCCGTCCCTTCTGGCCATGGCCGGCCTGCACCCCGACCGATTCCCGGAGCATATCCCCGCGCACCACCTGGAGCTGGAGGGGCTGATCGGCAACCGGTCGCTCGCCGTCTCCCGGGGGCTCCTCCGGACCAGGACCGGGACGGTCACGGTCCGCACGGCCCGCCTGGAGCTCCCCGCCCGCGAGGCGGACTGGGAGGGAACCGCGGTGGAGGCCAGGTTGACCATTGACCTCCCGCAATTGACGGAAATCGGGGCCATTTTCGGCGTGCCCGGTCTGAATGGCGCGCTGGCCGGAAACGTCGACGTGGGGGGCACCCTGGGCGCCCCCCGGGGACGGGTCTCCTTGACCGGGAAAAACCTCGCCTTCCACGCCACCCCCCTGGGCACTCTCAAGCTGGAGGCGACAGCCGATCGCCGGGGCGTGCAGGTGAAAACACTCGCCATCGAGGGGGGCGGGGATTTTCTCCGCGGCCGCGGCATCCTGCATCTCGACCGCCCCCGCCGGCTCGAAGGAGTGGCGCTCGATGTTTCCCTGGCGGCCCTCGCCCGATACCAGGGGCTGCTGCCGTTCGAAACCAAAGTGGCGGGCAGTCTGAACGGCACCCTCACGGCCGAGGGGGACCTCGCGGCGCCGAAAATCGCCTTCCGGGCCAATCTGGACAATGGGAGCATCGGCACCCTCGCCGTTCCTTCGGCCAGGTTGGTGCTCGGAAGCCAAGGGCGGACGATCACCGTCGAGCAAGCCGAAGCGGCAACCTCCCGAGGCGGGATTTCCCTCACCGCCACCGTCGAGCGCGGGCCCGAAAACCGGCAATTCGATGTTCGCCTGCGGTCCCTCCGCCTGACCACCCTGGATGGCGGGGAGCTGCGGCTGGCAGCCCCCGCCACCCTCTCCTATTCCATGGCCGGCATCCTGGCGGCCGAAAACCTGATCCTGCGGGGCAACGTGGGCGAGGTCCGTCTCGATGGCCGCCTGGGGCTGCAAACGGCCTCCGCCCTGAAGATTCGCCTGGCCGGCCTGACCAGCGAGCACTGGCTCTCCCGGCTGCTTGGTGAAAAGCTCTCCTTCAGCGGCCTGGATGCCGAGGTCACCCTCACCGGAAACGTCCGAAAGCCCGCCTTTCGCGCGACCGGCCAAGCGGCCGCGATCCGCCTCCGGGAGATGCCCTTCCCGGTCAAGGGCGGCTTCGACCTCAACTGCACCCCGCAGGGCCTCACCATCAAACGGCTGGAGCTGACCGGCGGCAATGGCCTCGATCTTTCCCTCACCGGCAGCCTGCCTCTCGATCCCTGGCGGGAAGACATTTTCCTGCCGGGAGCAATCTCCCTTGCCGGCCGGTTCGACCTGCCGTCGCTCAAGCTGGTGGAAAGCCTGCTCGGCAAGGATTTCAAGCTCGATGGAACCATGGGCGGCGACCTCCGGCTGACCGGAACCTGGGCCGATCCCGAGGGTCATCTTCAACTCCACGGCTGGAAAGTCCGGGCGATCCACCCGGGCCTGCCCTCGCCGCCCAATCCCTTCGATCTGACCGCAGATATGGCGGTCAAGGGGTCTACGTTGCGCTTGCGGGCATTGCGCCTCAGCTCCCCGGACATCGACCTCGCTGCCTCGGGGCAATGGACCCAGGGTCCTGCCCTCCGCGATCTCCTGCGCGGCCGCGGCCTGCAGGCGGGCGGCAACCTCGATTTTCAGGGAAAGCTCGGCCTGCCTTCGATCGGCTGGCTGGCCGGGCGCTACGAGCCCATCCGCCGGCTGGGCGGCTCGCTCGCAGCCGACCTCACCGTAAGCGGTCCGGCCAGGGACCCCAAGGTGAACGGGACCCTGCGCCTGACCGGGGGGGAGCTGCGCACCACCTGGGCCATTCCCTCCATCGAGAATCTCGATCTCGATGCCAACCTGGACGGCCACCGCCTTATCGTGACGCGCTCCCGGGGACAACTGGGCAGCGCCCCCTGCACCCTGGCCGGCTCAATCAGCCGGGTTGACGGAAAAACGATGCTCAATCTTGCCCTTCGGGGCAGCAACGTCCTGCTGTTCAGAAATGACTGGATGATGATCCGGGCGGATGGCGACCTCAAAGCCAAGGGACCGCTCGAGCAGCTGGCAGTCAGCGGCAGGCTGGATATCACCAATGGCTATTACCAGCGCAATGTCGACTTTTTCAACATGCTGCGGGGGGCCAACCGCCCGCAGCAGATGGAGGGATTTCAGCTCTTTTCCATCCGCAGCGGCCCATTGCGCACGATGACCCTCGCCATCGACATCGGCGCCAAGAAGCCGTTCCGGATCGAAAACAACCTGACCAAGGCCAGCCTGCGGCCGGAGCTCACTTTGGTGGGCACGGGCGAGCTGCCGATCCTGCTGGGCAAGATCTATGTGGACGAAAGCACCATCCGGCTCCCCACCACCCGGCTGCAGGTGCAGTCCGGCCTGGTGCAGTTCTTTCAGGAGCATCCGAACCACCCCTCCATCGATCTGCTGGCCGAGACCAAAATGGGCGGCTATGATATAAGCATGCAGATCGAGGGAACTTATTCGGAACCGGTGGTGACCCTCTCCTCGGTGCCGCCGCTGGCCCACGACGATCTCCTCCTTCTGCTGCTCGCCGGCCGGATGCCGCTGGACCGGACCAACCCGAATGCCTCCCAGACACAGGCCGGAGGGGTGAACATCGCCATGTACGTGGGCCGGGGACTTCTCGCCGACTGGTTCCGGCGCGGCTCCTCGGGGGAGGATTGGGAATCGCTCCTCGACCGTCTGCAGGTCGAATTGGGCCAGGGAATCTCCCGCACGGGCCAGGAAACGCTGGATGCCCAGATGCAGGTTGCCCAAAAGGTTTTTAAAAAAGATGACGCCCTCTATCTGACCGCCGAACGG
>JAJYKH010000228.1 GCA_021788685.1 Deltaproteobacteria bacterium
CGGATCCGGCAGAGGAAGGTGCTTTCCACCTCGGCCATGAAGCGGCGGGCCTGCTGCAGCCCATCCCGCTCGTAGACGTCCAGGATGGCATTGACCCACTCCGGCAGCTGGGAGGGGTGGAGGCAGCCCAGCCCCGCCCGCGCCTGGTCGAGGAAGGCGAAGCAGAGGGCATGGCTCACCGGCCAGATGACCGCCACCTGCCGGAGGATCTCCTGCTGGACCTCCTCCGGCCAGCCGGCCAGCTGCTCCGCATACTCCTCCACGCTCCAGGCGTCGAGGCCGCCCGCCTCGACCAGGGAGGACAGCCGTTCTTTCAATGCGACCTGTTCCATGTTCTCCAGGCGTTGTCCGGGATCGACAAGCGCTTTTCCGCAAGCGGCTAAGAGACGACGATCCCGCAAAAATCAATCACCCAGCCAAGATGGCTGTTCGACAGACAAGACGTGGTGGTGTCGCGAAAGCGGAGGCGTACATAATGGAGGCGTACATAATAAGGTACGTCGAGCATTTCGCGGCCCGCCGCAACGCCGTAGATCGGACCTTTTGCGACGCCATCAAAAGACGGAGCTGACGATTTCGTCAATGGCGGCGAGCAGCTCGGGATCGTCGGTGAGGGTTTCGGAAATGGCCACCCGGCAGGCGGCCCGCATGGGAATGCCGCTCCGGGCGAGCTTGCCCGCGTGGATGAGGAGGCGGGTGCTCGCCCCCTCCTGCAGGCCGGAATCCTTCAGGCCGCGGGTCATGGAGCCGATCCGGACCAAAGCCTTGGCCGTGGCCTCGCCGGTGCCCCCTTCCCGGCGGACGATCTCTGTCTCCAGCTCCGGGGCGGGATACCCGAACTCCAGGGAGACGAAGCGCTGGCGGGTGGACTGCTTGAGGTCCTTGAGCACGCTCTGGTAGCCTGGGTTGTAGGAAATGGCGAGCATGAACTCGTCCGGGGCGGAGAGCAGCTCCCCCTTCTTTTCGATGGGCAACTCCCTCCGGTCGTCGGCCAGGGGATGGATGACCACGGTGGTGTCCTTGCGCGCCTCCACGATCTCGTCGAGATAGCAAATGGCCCCGGCGCGCACCGCCAGGGTGAGGGGACCGTCCATCCAGACCGCGTCCCCGCCCCGGATGAGATACCGGCCCACCAGGTCGCCGGTGGACAGATCGTCGTGGCAGGAGACGGTGATGAGCGGGCGGTCGAGCTCCCAGGCCAGGTATTCCATGAACCGGGTCTTGCCGCAGCCGGTGGGCCCTTTCAGCAGAATGGGCAGCCGGTTGGCGCAAGCGGCCCGGGCGATGGCCACCTCGTCCCCCTGGGGGAGATAAAAAGGCTCGACCGTGACGCGATGTTCTTCTATTTTCTGCTCATGGACGGGCATCGATGCACCTCCTCATTCAAACAGTAATACCTGGAGGCAGCGGCAACAAAATTTATTCGGGGCCGTGGCCTTGCCGAGGAAAAGAGGGGGCGATGATGGATGAGGGCGAAAGGAGGGAAACCGTGCGTCAGCGGCTGCGGGCCGCTCTCGAAGCGGAGACCCTGTCCGCCCGGGAGCTGTCGCAGATGGTCGGCATTCCCGAGCGGGAGGTGTACGGCCATTTGGAGCATCTCCGGCTGAGCCTCAGGGGCTCCGGCCGGGAGCTGGCGGTGGTGCCCGCCCGCTGCCGCCACTGCGGCTTTCTCTTCCGCAAGCGGGACCGGCTCGGGAAGCCGGGGCGCTGCCCCCAATGCCGACAGACGTCGATTGCCGAGCCCCTGTTCAGAATCGCGTGAAGGAAGAGAGGAATCCTTGTCGGCCTCGCAAAAAGGCTACTTGATGAACGCGAAGACGCAGAGACGCAAAGGTAGCTGTTGATTTTGACAAGCTTTTCTTTGCGACTCTGCGTTGTGTTTCAGGTTTTTGCGAGAATCTGTCCCGTTGTGATCCTCGGCCTCGCAAAAAAGCCGCTCCACCGGCGGTCCACGCGCGTGAGCTGTTGCTCTCCCGTCCCCGCCCGCCGGGGTCTGGAGGTTTTTGCAATATCATCGAAAATTCGGTATCGTGCTGCGTATGGCGGATTTGACGAGGAAAAACGGGAGACAGGAACAGGGGGGCCGGCACCGGTGGTATGAGCAATACCTGCCGTTCATCGCCCGCAGCCCCCGCATGCAGATCGAATGGCTGATCGGGGTTTTCAAGAAAAGGTCTCTGGCCCGGGAGGAGATCACCCCTTACATCCGGCTGCTGATGGAGGAGGAGCAGGAGGACGAGGTCATCCGCGGCCTGTTCCTGGGCCTGGAGGAGTGGGTGCTCACCGCGATGCTGGAGGCCGCAGACATCTACGACACCCCCAGGCTCTTTCGCCTCATTCCCCAGCCGACCCTGGCCCAGGCGATGATCGCCCTGCTCAAGGTCCCCCCGCCCTACGAGAAGGCCCCGGGCCTGCCCCGGCACAAGATTTTCCAGGCAGTCCACGACTCCTCCGAGGAGCTGCTCGCGGCGGCGGTCAGGGATCTGCGGCACCGGGGGGAGGGGGGGGCCGAATTCGAGGAGGCTTACGAGCGGTTCGAGGAGGTGCTCATGGACGAGAAGATCCTCACCTCTCTCTATCCCAAGGCCAGGCTCTGAGCTTTTCGGGGGCCGCACACAAAAAAGCCCTCCCTTCGAACGAAAGGGAGGGCTTTGATTGTTCCAGGGGCCTTGGCTTACTTCTTGCCGGCAGCGGCCCGCTTGGAGGCTTTCAGCGGGTTGATCTTGGTCTTGGCGATGGTGATCTCGGGCTTCACGTGGGTGGCGAAATTGCACAGGCCCAGCTTCCATTTGGCAGCGGGCTCGGCATAGGTCCGGCAGTAGCGGGTGGACTCCGCCTCGACGATGCGTTCGCATCCTTCGCATTTTTCGACGATGGGCTGGAACTCGCCCGAGGCGTACACGGCTGCCGAAGCATTCGTGGCTTTGGCCATGGCAGGGACCTCCTTTCGGTCTCGTAATATAGCGGGTCGGAGGGCCGGCTTCGCGGGTGGCGTCCGGCGGCCGGCTTCTTTCAAACCGCCCGGCGCAAGGGGAAATCGGCCGCACAGAGCCGACCGGCAAAAACACATTCTTCTATAGGATAACCGACTCGTTGTCAACAGAAAAGAGGGACGCCGGGGGTGACGGCCTGTTCGGAGTCTGAATGCCCTCCCGGGCGGGTCGCAATGAAGCGTAAATAATGTTGACTCCCGTGCCGATTTGTATTTAACAGGGACTGGGTCAACAAAGATATCGCTCACCAGAGCTCCTAACAACCCAGGGAGTAGGATCATGCCGGTCTACGTCTGGAAGGGAACTAACTCGTATGGTGAAAAGCGAAAGGGCAGGATGGAGGGGCCCAACGAGGATTTCGTCCGCGCCCAGCTCAAGCGGGGACGGATCACCCCTTCCCTCGTCAAGGAGGCGCCCAAGGACGTCTTTGAAAACCTGTCGATCTTCAAGCCCAAGGTCACCGTCAAGGACGTGGTGATTTTCACCCGGCAGCTGTCGACCATGATCGATGCCGGCCTGCCCCTGGTGCAGAGCCTGGACATCCTGGGCAAGCAGCAGGAGAACGTGACCTTCAAAAAGGTGCTCCTGGAGATCAAAGGCGACGTGGAAACCGGCTCCACGTTTGCCGATGCCATGAAGAAGCACCCGGAGGTGTTCGACAACCTCTTCTGCAACATGGTGGAAGCGGGCGAGATGGGCGGCATCCTCGACACCATCCTCCAGAGGCTGGCCGGCTTCATGGAGAAGGCCCAGGCCCTCAAGAAGAAGATCAAGGGCGCCATGACCTACCCGGTGATCTGCCTCTGCATTGCCTTCGGGGTGCTCGCGGTCATCCTCGTCTTCGTCGTCCCGGTCTTCCAGAAGATGTTTGCCGACTTCGGCTCGGCCCTGCCGCTCCCCACCCAGATGGTGGTGAACATGAGCAATTTCGTTAAGCACAACATCCTGTACATGATCGGCGGCATCATCGGCATTGTCATTTTATTCAAGAAAGTATACAAAACAGATAAGGGACGGAGGAAAATCGATGCCATCGTGATCGATTTTCCGATCTTCGGGCCCTTGGTCCGCAAGGTGGCCGTGGCCAAGTTCACCCGGACCCTCGGCACCATGCTCAAAAGCGGCGTTCCCATCCTCGAATCGCTCAATGTCGTCGCCCGCACCTCCGGCAACAAGGTGATCGAAACCGCAGTCTTCAGGGTTGCGGACAGCATCACCGAAGGCCGGTCCATCGCCGAGCCGCTGGAGGAGACCGGGGTGTTCCCCGGGATGGTGATCCAGATGATCAACGTCGGCGAATCGACCGGCGCCCTGGACGCGATGCTGGAAAAAATCGCGGACTTCTATGACGAAGAGGTGGATCAGGCGGTCAGCAACCTGACCGCCATGATCGAGCCGTTGATGATGGTCTTCCTGGGGGGCATGATCGGGGGCCTGGTCATTGCCATGTACCTGCCCATCTTCTCGATGGCGAGCGTGGTCAGCAGTTAATTTTTTGGTTTTGTCCTTTTATCGATTTTGTCTTTGTTGGAGGAGACATGGGAGAGATTATCGGTGTATTGGGGAGAGAAGCTCTCGACTCCCGGGGCAACCCGACGGTCGAGGTGGAGGTTTTTCTGGAAAGCGGGGCCAGCGGCCGCGCCCTGGTGCCTTCCGGCGCCTCCACCGGCAAGCGGGAGGCTCTTGAGCTGCGGGACACCGCCAAGAAGCGGTACCTGGGCAAAGGGGTCCAGCAGGCGGTAGCCAACGTCAACGAGAAGCTCGGTCCCCAGCTGGTGGGCTTCGACTCCATCCAGCAGGTCGTGATCGACCAGACCATGCTCCGGCTGGACGGAACGGCGAACAAAAAGAAGATGGGGGCCAACGCCATCCTGGGAATTTCCATGGCTGTTGCCAGGGCATCGGCCGAGGAGCTCGGGCTGCCCCTTTACAGCTATCTCGGCGGAGTCAACGCCAAGGTGCTGCCGGTGCCGATGATGAACGTGCTGAACGGCGGCGCCCATGCCGACAACAATGTCGACGTCCAGGAGTTCATGATCATGCCGGCGGGCGCCTCCTCGTTTGCCGAGGCGCTGCGGATGGGGGTCGAGACCTTCCATAGCATCAAGGGAGTGCTCAAGAAAAAAGGGCTCGCCACCGCGGTCGGCGACGAGGGCGGCTTCG
>JAJYKH010000229.1 GCA_021788685.1 Deltaproteobacteria bacterium
CTGAAAACCGGCAGCGCCTCGGCCTGGTCATGGCCCGGGCCGGCGGGGGCAAAACCGCCATCCTGGTGCAGATCGCCTTGGACAGCATCCTCCGCGGCCGCCAGGTGGTGCATGTCAGCATCGGCCAGTCCCTCGAAAAGACCCGCACTTGGTACGACGACATTTTCAAGGACGTGGTCACCGGTTACGGGCTGGAGCACGCCGACGAGATGCGGACGGAGGTCCTGCGCCAGCGGATGATCATGACTTTCAACGCCTCCACCTTCAGCGCCCCCAAGCTGGAGGAGCGGCTCAACGATCTGGTTTACCAGAATATCTTCCGGCCCGCCTGCCTGATCATCGACGGTTTCGACTTCGCGAACGCCGGCCGCAAGGCCGTTCAGGATCTGCGTGGGCTGATTGCGGCAATGAATTTCGACATCTGGATGTCGGCGGTGACCCACCGGGAGGACACCCGGGTGAGCGCCGAGGGCGTTCCCGCTCCCTGCCACCAGGTGGCGGACCTCTTCGATACCGTCATCGTCGTTCAGCCGGAAAAGGCCGACACCGCCTTGCTCAACATCGTCAAGGACATTCCCGGCGGCATCCCGCAGGGGAAAACCCTGACCCTCAACACCTCCACCCTGATGATCAAGGAGGGGTAACCGGCTCGGGACCAACGGCTTTCGGAAGGGCGGCCCGGAAACGGCCGCCCTTTTTTCTTGATGGCCGCAAAAATCCAATCTATCCGGCGTTACGGCGGGTCGGCGAAAGGCTCAACGTACCTTTTGTAGGCCTCCGGTTTCGCGACTCGCGATTAGCCATCCGGATGCAGAAATTCGCAATTTTTGCGAGATTGTCTTTCTTGGACGCACCATGAAATTCCGCCCCTGCATCGATCTCCACGGCGGCCGGGTCAAGCAGATCGTCGGTGCCACGCTTTCTGAAACCGCCGGCACCCTCCGGACCAATTTCGCGTCCGATCTCCCCGCGGCCCATTACGCGGAGCTCTACCGTCGCGACCGGCTCCCCGGCGGCCACGTGATCATGCTCGGCCCCGGGAACGAGGAGGCGGCCGCCTCGGCCCTGGCCGCCTATCGGGGCGGGCTCCAGCTCGGGGGCGGGATCACCGCCGCCAATGCCGGGGCTTGGCTCGACCGGGGGGCGGCCGCCGTCATCGTCACCTCCTACGTGTTCCGTGGCGGCCGGGTGGACGGAGACCGGCTGCGGGAGCTCGCCGCCGCGGTGGGGCCGGAGCGGCTGGTGCTCGACCTGAGCTGCCGCCGGCGGGGCGACGACTATTTCGTGGTGACCGATCGCTGGCAAAAGTTCACCGAGGTCAACATTTCCCCCGAGTCCCTTTCGTATTTCGCCACCTTCTGCGGCGAGCTCCTCATCCACGGGGTGGACGTGGAGGGCCGCTGCGCCGGCATCGACGAGGAGCTGGTGGCCCGGCTGGGGCGGTGGACTCCCATCCCCGCCACCTATGCCGGCGGGGTGCGGTCGATCGCCGACCTCTACCGGATCAAGGAGCTGGGCGGCGGGCGGCTCGACGCCACGATCGGCAGCGCCCTCGACATCTTCGGAGGGAGCGGCGTCACTTACGCCCAGGCGGTCGCCTTCAATCGGGCAGAAGAAGCCGCCGGCACCCCATGAGCGACCGCCCCGAGCCGCCCGAATACGAAGGCACCGAGCTTCTCCGGCTGCGGATCGACGCCGGGCTCTACCGAGCCTTCCAGCGCTGCACCTGGATCCTCGTCCAGGAGACGGGCCGGGAGCGGATGGCGATCATGGAGGAGATGGTGCGTGATTTTTTGATCAAGCACGGCTGCTAAATTCGCTTCCCGAAACGAGGATTTTGTCGACCTCGCAAAAACCGCTCCGCCGACGGGCCAAGCTGTGCAGCTTGTTGTTTTGTCTTTCCCGCCCGCCGAGGCCCGAAGGTTTTTGCGAGATCATGGAGCTTTTCGTTCGAGTGCAAGGCGCAAGGGAGCCGCAAAAGCGGAGCGTACGCGGGTACGTGAGCATTTTGCGGCGATCGAGGAACGCAGCAATCGGGCGAAAGGACCGTTTTCCGCCAGCTTGACCGGCCCATCGCTCTCGGGTAAGATACCCGGAAAATCAAGGGAAATGGACACCGCTCATGGAGATGGTCCCGCTGAGCAGCGAGCAGCGTCTTATCAGGATCCGCAACTACATCGATAAGATGCCGAGCCTTTCCACCACGGTGACCAAGGTCCTGGAAATCTGCAACCTTCCCAATCCCCTGCCCAACGATCTCAACCGGGTCATTTCCCTCGACCCCGTCCTCACCGGCCAGGTCCTGCGCCTGATCAACTCCGCCTACTACTCGCTGCCCAACCAGATCACCTCCCTCACCCGGGCGATCATCATGCTCGGGATCAACACGGTGAAGAACCTGGCCCTCAGCACGGCGGTCCTGGGCTACCTGGGCAAGACCCACTCCCTCCAGTGCCTGCCCATCGACCAGTTCTGGAAGCATTCCATCTGCGTGGGGGTGACCGCCAAGGCCTTGGCCGCCCACAAGGGAATCGACCCCGGCCTCCGGGAGGAGTTCTTCGTGGCCGGCCTGCTTCATGATCTCGGCAAAGTGCCGCTGAGCAACCGCTCGCCCGAGGAATACAAGCAGGCGATCGCCCTTGCCGACCTGGAGCAGGGCGCACTCCGGCAGGCGGAAATGACCACCCTCGGCCTGGACCACGGGGCGGTGGGCCGGCTGATCGCCGAGAAATGGCAGCTGAGCGACCCGCTCCGGGACACCCTCCAGTTTCACCACGATCCGGCGGCCGCCCCGGCCGGCAACCGCCGGGTGGTGATCCTGGTGGCCCTCGCCAATATCTACGCCAATCTCTACGATATCGGGTCAGCGGGCGACGCCTTTCCCCAGCCACGCAAGATCGCCCTGGCCCTGAAAATGGCCAAGATGACCTGGCCCGAGATCCAAGGCCTGCACGACACCGTCCATAGCGAAGTCGAGAAGGCGCAGGTCTTTCTGCAAATCTCCAAGGAGGCTTGAGGCATGCGCGTCAAGATCTGGGGGGTGCGCGGCTCCATTCCCTGCCCGGGGCCGCACACCGTCAAGTACGGCGGGAACACCGTCTGCCTGGAGGTGCGCTTCCCGGAAACCGACCGGCTGGTCATCATCGACGCCGGCTCCGGCATCCGGGAGCTCGGCAACTTCCTCATGGCCAACGACCGGACCCGGGGGCCGATCAACACCGAGATTTACCTCACCCACACCCATTGGGACCACATCATGGGTTTCCCCTTTTTCATACCGGCCTACCTGCCCGATACCCGCCTCCGGATCCACGGGCCGGTCTCCTACGAGGAGGATTCCCTGGAGAGCATCGTGGGGGGGCAGATGACCTACCGCTATTTTCCGGTGCGCCAGACGGAGCTGGCGGCGGACATCTCCTACCACGACCTCAAGGAGGGGCGCCGCGATCTGGGAGACGGGATCGTGCTCACCACCAAGTACCTCAACCACCCGGTGCTCTGCCTCGGCTACCGGTTCGAGCACGGGGGAAAGGTCTTCTGCACCGCTTACGACACCGAGCCCTTCCGGAACCTCTTCATCACCGATCCGAGCCATCCCGCTTACGACGAGGCCATGGCCGCGGAAGGCGACTTGGTGGCCCAGGAGCAGAATCGGCTGGTGGAGGAGTTCTTCGCCGGCGCCGACCTGCTCATCCACGACAGCCAATACACCGAGGCGGAATACCGCGCCTCCAAGCTCGGCTGGGGCCATTCCTCCTTCGAAGGCGCCATTGCCGCCGCCAGCCGGGCGGGGGTGAAAAAGCTCCTCCTGTTCCACCACGAGCCCGTGCGCACCGACGCCGAATTCGACCGGCTCGCCGAAACGTATGGCCGGAAGGACGGCCCGGAAGTGATCGTCGCCCGGGAGGGGATGGAGATTTCTCTGTAGCTGCCGGACTTCCCGTCCCAAAAGCCATAGAGGTGAGCCGTGACGATCTACGAGATCAAGGACCCGCAGTCGTCGCCCCGGCCCGAGCCGCCGAGCCGGCAGGCGGCCCCCCCGGTGGATGGGGTCCGACCGGTGGTCCGCATCCGCCGGGGCGGAGGAAGCGGCGGGGAAGGGCGGGGCCGGAAGGGCAACCCGCCGGAACCGTTTCCCCCCGCCCAGGAGCACGAGCTCCGGCAGCTCATAGAGCAGGTCAACCGCGACCTGGAGCACCATGCCATTCCCCTCCGCTTGGTTCTTCTGGCGGCCCCCGACGGGCTCCTGCTAGAAATCTTCGACTGCACCGGGGGGCAGCTCTGCCGGGCCGTCCGCGATCTGGAGATCGACGCCGCCGAGCTGCCCGCCTTCCTGGCCAAGCTGCAGCGGGAGGCCGGCCTTCTGGTGGACACTCTCTCCTGAGTCCCGCCCCTTCCAACCGCCATTAAAAAAAGACGCTGTTCCCGACATTTCAGTGGCGGCTCCCGGCGGCGGTGGTAAAATGAGTCAGTGCTCAGAAAGTGCTTGCCTAAGTGGTTTTTTTCCTGTTGAAATAGTAAATCGTATGTGCTAGGATTTCGGCCCATCATTCTGAATGGTCATTCAGAACAGGGGGATCCCCATGGCGGGGCCGGGATCGCGAGCCGACCCGGAGCGACATGGATTTCAATACTTTTTTGCAAGACAACAACGTCGTCATCGTGGACCGGTGGATCGACCGGGTCCTGGCGACGTATGCGCCGGAATCGAAGCGGATCTTCAAGCGGGCGGAAGACCAGTTCGCGAACCCGGTCGGCTTCCACGTGGCCCAGCGGCTGCGGGACTTCTTCCGGATCTTCTGTGAGGAGGAAGATCCGGCGGCCGGCGCCGCCGCCCTCGAGCAGCTCATCCGGATCCGGGCGGTGCAGGATTTCACCCCGGCCGAGGCGGTTTCCTTCATCTTCGAGCTGAAGGGAATCGTGGCGGAGGAATACCGCAAGGTAGGGGGCTTCGACCCCGAGGTGTGGCTCGGCTTCGCCCAGCGGGTTGACACCGTGGCCCTGATGATCTTCGACATGTATCTCGCCAACCGCGAGCGGCTGTATCAGGTCCGGATCGCCGAGCTCAAGAGCGGCCGCTCCATCTTGACCGACAACGCCACCTGCCCGTCCGCCTTGATGCGGCGGGAGCAGCGCAAGCAGGATATTCCTTCA
>JAJYKH010000230.1 GCA_021788685.1 Deltaproteobacteria bacterium
TTCGCAAAGAGTGTCCCCGGTGGCGGTGAAGCGGAGCCCTACCACGGCGGCGATGTCGCCGGCGCCGATCTCCTTGACCTCCTCCCGCTTGTTGGCATGCATCTTCAGGATGCGGCCAACTTTCTCTTTCTTGCGCTTGCCGGGGTTGTACAGCTCGTCCCCGGCCTTGAGTACCCCCGAGTACATGCGCAGGTAGGCCAGGTTGCCCACGAAGGGATCGCTCGTCAGCTTGAAGGCGAGAGCGCAGGTCTTCTCCCGGTCGCTCGTGGTGCGGACAACCTCCCCGCCTTCGGCATTATGCCCGACCACCGCCGGCACTTCCACGGGCGAGGGCAAATACGCGACCACCGCATCGAGCAGCGGCTGCACCCCCTTGTTCTTGAAGGAGCTGCCGCAGAGGACGGGCACTATGTGCAACCCGAGGGTGGCGGCCCGCAAAGCCCGATCGATTTCCTCACCAGTGACCGGTTGTTCTTCCAGATACTTTTCCATGACCCCCTCATCGAAGTCGGCCAGCTTCTCGAGGAGGGCCAAACGTGCAGCCGTGGACTGGTCCCGAAGATGCTCCGGGATGGGGTGCTCGTCGACCCGCATGCCCAGGGTGGTCTCGTCGAAGACCAACATTTTCTCATGGATGAGATCGACAACGCCGGCGAAGGAATCCTCGCTCCCGACCGGAATCTGGATCGGGACGGCGTTGGCGCCGAGCCTGTCGCCCATCATCTTGACGCAGCGCCAGAAGTCGGCCCCGATCCGGTCCATCTTGTTGATGTAGGCGACGCGCGGAATGTGATAGTGCTCCGCCTGCCGCCAGACCGTCTCGGACTGGGGCTCCACGCCGCCTACGGCACAGAAGATGGCGACGGCCCCGTCAAGCACCCGCAGGCTGCGCTCCACCTCGATGGTGAAGTCCACATGCCCGGGGGTGTCGATAATCGTGATCTGATGCTCTTTCCAGATGCAGGTCGTGGCCGCCGAGGTGATGGTGATGCCACGCTCCTGCTCCTGCTCCATCCAATCCATGATGGCGGTGCCGTCATGGACTTCGCCGATCTTATGCGATCTCCCGGTGTAGTAGAGAATACGCTCGGTGGTGGTTGTCTTCCCGGCATCGATGTGGGCCATGATGCCGATGTTCCGCAATCTCTCCAGCGGGATTTTTGCTGCCACGGTTGATCTCGCTTCCAGTCAGGCTGCTGATTGCCACCAAATCTTTCTCCCGGAAGCCGTCGCGCGCTGTGGTGCTCCCCAGTGGCCAAAGACCAGCTCTTTTAAACGAAATATACGATTTTGTCAATTCAGGAAAGCGAAGTCAATCCCAAATGCCTGTTACCAGCGGTAATGGGCGAAGGCCTTGTTGGCGTCCGCCATCTTGTGGGTGTCCTCCCGCTTCTTGACCGCCGCCCCCCGGTTGTTGAAGGCGTCATTCAGCTCGGCGGCCAGCTTCTCGGCCATGGTGCGCCCAGGCCGCTTCTTGGCGAAACCGATGAGCCACCGGATGGCGAGCGCGTTGCGCCGCTCGGGCCGGACCTCGACCGGCACCTGATAGGTGGCGCCCCCCACCCGCCGGGACTTGACCTCCACCTTGGGGCGGACCCGATCCATCGCCTTCTCGAACACCGCTTGGCAGCCTTCGTCTTTGATCTGCTTTTCGAGAAGGTCCATGGCGTCATAGAAGATGCCTTGGGCGATGCTCTTTTTCCCTCGTTCCATGAGGCCGTTGATGAACTTGGCGATCAGCACGCTGTTGAAGCGCGGATCGGGCGTGGCCGGGCGTTTTTCTACCAGTTTACGGCGTGGCATATGATCTCAATCCTCCTTGCAATCCGCAACAGGGCTTTATTTGGGCCGCTTGGCGCCGTACTTGGAGCGCCCCTGCTTCCGGTTGGCCACTCCCAGGGTGTCGAGGGTGCCGCGTATGATATGGTAGCGGACGCCGGGCAAGTCTTTCACCCTGCCCCCCCGGATCAGGACCACCGAGTGCTCCTGCAGGTTGTGGCCGATCCCCGGGATGTAGGAGGTCACCTCCAGGCCGTTGGTCAGCCGCACCCTGGCGACTTTCCGCAACGCGGAGTTCGGCTTTTTCGGCGTGGTCGTATACACGCGGACGCACACCCCCCGCTTCTGGGGACAGCTCTTCAGCGAGGGGGTGTTGCTGCGCTTCACCTGCTTCTTGCGCCCCTGCCGGACCAGTTGATTGATGGTTGGCATCGAAATCGGCTCCAATCTCTGCTGATTCTTTTATAAACTGCTTCGGGCAGTTGTTTTCAGTCGGGCCATGCCGGAAAAAACGGAATAGATACCCGAAGCCTCCTTTCCTGTCAAGGCTATTCTTCCCCTTCGATCCGGTAGGGCTCGAGCCCGGTACCGGCCGGCACCAAGCGGCCCATGATCACGTTTTCCTTCAGGCCGTTCAGGTAATCGATGCTGCCGGCCATGGCGGCGTTGGTGAGGACCTTGGTGGTTTCCTGGAAGGAAGCGGCCGAAATGAAGCTGTCGGTCGAGAGCGACGCCTTGGTGACGCCGAGCAGCAAGGGCTCGGCAACAGCAGGTCGGCCTCCCTCCCGAAGGATTTTATCATTCTCTTCTTCGAATTTCCACCACTCGACCTGCTCGCCGAGCATAAAGGTGGAATCCCCCACCTGGGTGATCTGCACCCGCCGCAGCATCTGGCGGACGATGACCTCGATGTGCTTGTCGTTGATCTTGACGCCCTGGAGCCGGTAGACCTCCTGGATCTCATTCACGAGGAACTTCGCGAGCTCCTTGACGCCCATGACCCGCAGAATGTCGTTTGGATCCGGCGATCCGTCCATGAGCGCTTCGCCCGCCTTCACGTAGTCGCCCTCGTGGACGGCCACGTGCTTGCCCTTGGGGATGAGGTATTCCTTGGCCTCGCCGATTTCGGGGGTGATGATGACCCGCTTCTTGCCCTTGAGGTCCTTGCCGAAGCTCACCCGCCCGTCGATTTCCGTGATGACCGCGTATTCCTTAGGCTTGCGCACCTCGAACAGCTCGGCCACCCGGGGCAGACCGCCGGTGATGTCCTTGGTCTTGGTGGTCTCGCGCGGGATCTTGCCGAGCACGGTACCGGGCTCGACGGTGTCGCCGTCCCGCACCGAGATGATGGTGCCCACCGGCAGCGAATAGCGGGCCGGCGATCCGGTCTTGGGCAGCTTGATGCTGCGGCCCTTGTCGTCTTTCAGGGAAATGCGGGGGTTCATCTGGCCGGCCCGCGACTGCATGATGACGTAGCTCGCCTTGCCGGTCACCGGGTCGACCCGCTCCTGCATGGTGACGCCCTCGATGACGTCACCGAACTTCACGATGCCACCCACCTCGGTGACGACCGGGATGGTGTAGGGGTCCCAGTCGGCAATGAGGGTGCCCGCCTCCACCTCGGTGCCGTCCGGCACCAGGAGCTGGGCGCCGTAGGTGATGGGATACCGTTCCAGCTCCCGACCTCTGAGACCCGTGATGATGATCTCGCCGTTGCGGTTCATGGCCACCATCCGCCCCTGGGCGCTGGTGACGGTGTGCACCCCGCTGTAGGTGACCTTGCCGCCGTGCCGGGTCCGGACCTCTGCCTGCTCGGCGGCCCGGCGGGCGGTGCCGCCGATGTGGAAGGTCCGCATGGTGAGCTGGGTGCCCGGCTCGCCGATGGACTGAGCGGCGATGATCCCGACCGCCTCGCCGCTGTTCACCATGTGGCCGCGGCCCAGGTCCCGGCCGTAGCACATGGCGCACACTCCCCGTCGCGCCCGGCAGGTGAGCACCGACCGGATCATCACCCGGTCGATGCCGGCGTCCTCGATGATCTTGACCTTGTCCTCGGTGATCTGCTCGTTGGCCTTCACCAGCATCTCGCCGGTGAAGGGATCGACCACGTCTTCCAACGCCACCCGGCCCAGAATGCGGTCGCCGATGCGCTGGATGATCTCGCCGCCTTCGATCAGCGGCTCGGCGAGCACCCCGTCCAGGGTCTCGCAGTCCCGCTCGATGATCGTGGAGTCCTGGGCCACGTCCACCAGCCGCCGGGTCAGGTACCCGGAGTTGGCGGTCTTGAGCGCGGTGTCGGCCAGACCCTTGCGGGCGCCGTGGGTGGAGATGAAGTATTCGAGAACGCTCAGCCCCTCCCGGAAGTTGGCCTTGATCGGCGACTCGATGATGGCGCCGGAGGGCTTGGCCATCAGGCCGCGCATGCCGGCGAGCTGCCGGATCTGGTCCTTGCTGCCGCGGGCGCCGGAATCGGCCATGATGAAGATCGGGTTGAACGAGGGGGTCTCCACCAGGTTCTTGTCCTTGTCCCGCTGGTACTGGACGCTCATCTCGTTCATCATCTCGGCGGCCACCTCGTCGGTCGCCCGGGACCAGATGTCCACCACCTTGTTGTACTTCTCGCCGGCGGTGATGAGGCCGTTGGCGTACTGCTGCTCGACGTTGAGCACCATCTGCTCGGCCTTGGTGAGGATGTCCTCCTTCTTGACCGGGATCATCATGTCATTGATGGAGATCGAGATGCCGCCCTGGGTGGCCTGCTCGTACCCCAGGTCCTTCAGCCGGTCGGCGAGGATGACCGTATCCTTGGTGCCGGCATACCGGTAAGCGTGGTCGATCAGCTTAGCAAGCGCCTTCTTGTTCATCACCCGGTTGACCAGCTCGAAGGGCACGGCGGCGGGCAGCAGCTCGCCAACCATCAGCCGGCCGGCGGTGGTTTCCACCAGCTTGCCGTCCATGCGCACCTTGATCTTGGCCTGAAGTTGGACCTTGCCCTGGTCATAGGCGATCAGGGCCTCGGCCGGCGAGCTGAAGGTCATGCCCTCGCCCTTGCCGTACAGCCGATCCCGGGTGATGTAGTAGAGCCCGAGGACGATGTCCTGGGAGGGGAGGATGATCGGCTCACCGTGGGCCGGGGAGAGGATATTGTTGGTGGACATCATCAGCACCCGCGCCTCCACCTGGGCCTCCACGGTGAGGGGCACGTGCACGGCCATCTGGTCGCCGTCGAAGTCGGCGTTGAAGGCGGCACAGACCAGCGGGTGAAGCTGGATGGCCTTGCCCTCGATGAGCACCGGCTCGAACGCCTGCATGCCCAGGCGGTGCAGGGTAGGCGCCCGGTTAAGGACAATC
>JAJYKH010000231.1:0-4142 GCA_021788685.1 Deltaproteobacteria bacterium
CGCGCTCTGGATGGTGCAGCGCGCCCTGTTCGGCCCCAAGAGGAGCGAAGCGAGGCCGCCCGATCTCTCGGCCCGGGAAGTCGCGGCGGCCGCCGCCATGGTCGCGGCGATCGTCTGGCTGGGCCTCTACCCCCAGCCGCTCCTGCGCACGGCCGGGCAAGGATTGAGCCACCTCGGGGAACAGGTCCAGGCAGCACAGCCGGACGGGAAAGGCGCCCTCCAGGCGCAGGGGGAAAACCCGTGATCACGGGAGCGGACCTGATCGCCTTGCTGCCCTTCCTCATCCTGGGCGGGGCGCCGGTGGTGGTCATGCTGGCCATTGCCGTCCACCGCCACCACGGGCTCACCCTCGGGCTCACAGCCGGCTTCCTCACGGCCGCCTTCCTGGCCCTTCCCGGGGTGCTCTCCCGTCTTCCCCGCCAGGCGACGCCGCTCATCGCCGCCGATTCCTACGCCTTCTTCTACACCGGGCTGATCCTGCTCGCGAGCCTGGTTGTGGCCCTGCTCTCCTACGGCCATCTGGAGAAAAGGCAGGTGGTCCGGGAGGAGCTCTACATCCTCCTCCTGCTCGCCGCGCTAGGTGCGGCGGTGCTCGCCGCCGCCAGCCACTTCGTCTCCTTCTTCCTGGGGCTCGAGATCCTGAGCGTCTCCCTCTATCCGCTGATCGCCTACGAGCGGCGGAGCGGCCGCGGCGCCGAGGCAGGGATCAAGTACCTGATCCTGGCCGCGGCCTCCGCCTCCTTCCTGATCTTCGGCATGGCCCTGGTCTACTCCCGCTACGGCACCATGGAATTCTCCCGGATCGGCGGCGCCTTCGCCGCGCCGGGCGGCGCCGGGATCGTCGCCGTGGCCGGGCTCGCCATGATCGTGGTGGGGATCGGCTTCAAGCTGGGGATGGCGCCGTTTCACATGTGGACGCCCGACATCTTCGAAGGCGCCCCGCCGCCGGTCGCCGGCTTCATCGCCACCGTTTCGAAGGGGGCCATGTTCGCCCTCCTGCTCCGCTATTTCTCGCAGGTGCCGATCACCGCCCCGGTGCTCGCGATCTTCACCGTGATCGCCATCGGCTCCATGTTCGTGGGCAACCTGCTCGCCCTGTTCCAGCAGAACGTAAAGCGCATCCTGGCCTATTCCTCTATCGCCCACCTGGGCTACCTGCTGGTCGCCTTCCTGGCGAGCGGCCCCCTGCGGCCCATGGCCGTGACCTTTTATCTCACCGCTTACTTCGTCACCACCCTGGGAGCCTTCGGGGTGGTCACCGTCCTCTCCGGCCGGGTCCGGGACGCGGACGAGCTGGAGGACTACCGCGGCCTCTCCCGCCGCAGCCCCTGGCTGACCGGGGTCTTCACGGCCATGCTGCTGTCGCTCGCCGGGATGCCGCTCACCGCCGGCTTCATCGGCAAGTTCTACCTGGTGGCGGCCGGCGCCGGCTCCTCCCTCTGGCTGCTGGTGATCGTTTTGCTGGTGAACAGCACCATCGGGCTCTTCTACTACCTGCGGCTCATCGCCGTCCTGTTCGCCGCGCCGCCGGAAGCGGAGGCCGCCCTTCCGCCGGCCGCCCCGGCCGTCTCCCCCCTCGGCCACCTCCTGCTCGGGGTGCTCCTCGGCCTCCTCCTCTGGCTGGGCATCCTGCCCGCGCCGCTCATCGATTTCATCCACCTCATGATCCCCGCAGGCTGAGGCCGGGCGGCATCTCCCACCGGTTGATTCCAACCATCAATACCGCGATGTGCCGTAAAAAAATGGTCCCTGTTTTAACAATTATTCCAACCATTTTCTTTTATTGACGCCGAATAATTACCGCTGTAATATTGCGCCCGTGGCACTGTGGCAGGGGCCACAGCAAACGGCCACAAAAAAAACATTGCAGGAGAATAGCAGTATGAAGAAGATCTTTTCCACTCTCGTTGCCGGTATCTTTGCTGTTTCGTTTGCTGCAGTAGTCAACGCCGCCGAGCCTGCCACCGATGGCGCCGCCGTTGCTGCTGCACCTGCTGCCGATGCCGCTGCGCCAGCGGTGAAGAAGGAGCATAAGAAGGTCCACCACAAGAAGGTTCACCATAAGAAGGCCCACAAGAAGGCGAAAAAAGCCAAGACCGCTCCGGCTGCTGAGCCGACTGCCGCACCGGACGCCGCTCCGGCCAAGTAAGTTCTTTTTCCATCTGTATCCTCAAAAAGCCGCATCGGAAGATGCGGCTTTTTTTTGTGTCACCCCGCCTCGTGCCCCCGGCCGTGAATCCGACCAGCCGAAAAAGCCGGCCAGCCGTTATTTGGCAGTTTGAAGTGGGGGGAATTTTCTAAATAAAAGCTGAAGATTTCGAGAAGAAGCTCGAAGCAGGAGAAGACGTCACGGGACAGCTCGACCTGTCGGGTGCCCGGCGTGTGAATCAGGAGCTGAAGCGCGTCAACGTCGATTTTCCGGTCGGGGTGATTGAAGCCTTGGACAAAAAAGAGGCTGGGCGTAACCAGGCGGGCCTGGTGAAGACCTGGATTGCCGAGCGGCTGGAGAAAGCCGCCTAAGCCTCCTTGGCCACCGCTACATCGGGGCGGCCGGGTGGGCGGAGCCCCTCACCTTCTTAACTCGGGATTTGGGTTGACTTGGTTAAACGGCGGACCTGACGCCATGAGAAACCTCCGCCCGCCGCACTGAAGTAGGCGCCCCCGCAAGTCCCACCTATCGGTACAAATCCACCCTGGTAAGGGGCAGCCCGGAAGGGCCTTTGGCGCCGTGCTTGGTGGCGACCACCTGGCAGATGTGCATGGAGCCGTCCGCGAAGCCGATGGAGACCCCGGCCAGGTAGAGCGCCCACATCCGGAACTTTTCCGGGTCCACGAGCTCGAGCGCTTCTTGTTTTCGGGCCATGAGCCTGCGGTACCAGTGCCTGGCAGTGAAGGCGTAATGCTCCCGCCAAGCCTCGACATCGTGCACTTCGAAGCCGCAGATTTCCATCATGTCGATGGTATGTCCCACATTGTCCAGCTCACTGCCCGGAAAAATGTATTTGAGGAGCAGGCGGCGCTCGGGCCTGATCTTGCGGGCGGCGCGGCGGGTGGGCTTGGCATGGCGGGAGATCCCGTGATTCAGGAGAATGCCCCGGTCCCGCAGGAGTGAACTGATCTTCCTGAAATACTTCTCCATGTTGGCGATGCCGATGTGCTCGAACATGCCGATGCTGGCGATCTTGTCATAGGTGCCCTCCACGGTGGCGTAATCTCGGAGCTCCACCGTCACCTGGTCCTCCAGGCCGAGCCGCTTGATCTTTTCCCGCGCATAATCCAGCTGCTTTTGGGAAAGGGTGATGCCGTGGGCCCTTACCCCGTGCTTCCTGGCGGCATAGCAGACAAGGCCTCCCCAGCCGCACCCGATATCCAGCAGCTTTTCGCCTTCCCGCAGGCGCAGCTTCCGGCAGATCATCTCCAGCTTGTCTTCCTGGGCCTGGTCAAGGGAATTGTCGGGGTGGGTGAAATAGCCGCAGGAATAAAGCATCTCCGACCCGAGGAAGAGGCCATAGAAATCATTGCTGATATCGTAGTGGAACTGGATGAATTTCTTGTTGTCCCGCCGCGACTCACGTCGGCCCACCTCGTCCTGCCGGTAGCCATGGCGGACGGCGGCTTTGCGGCCGGGGGTAAGCAGGAGCGGCAGGGCCGACCGGCACAGGGAGAGCCTGCTCAGCTTCTTCAATTTGTCCTTGGGCCTTTTTTCTCGGGCCACGGCAACAAAATCGATCAGATCCCCGTGGATCTCGAGGTTGCCTTTGGCATAGTGAAGAAGCAGGTTTTCGTGGGTCGGCCGCCGCAGGAGCGAGCTAATGGCGCCGGGATCGTTCACCGCGATGAAGAAATCGGTATTCACATTCTTGCCCAGGGGCACCATCGACCCGTCCCACAGCCGGACCGAAAAACGGGCATTGATCAACTCCCCTACCTGCTCGAAGAGCCGCCGGGCGGCGGCGAGCCTGTTCTCGTCGGAAAAAAGCTTCATTCAGGAATTCCTCCCGGCTATGGGCACCATGTCTTGCGCCTTGGAGCTGATTGGCGAATTTACTGAATTCCTGCCGCGTTTGAAAGGAAATTATGGAATGGTTCCGCTGGAGTGGGCCGGACGACGGGATAGGAGGCGGTGGGATGGTGGGTGGGGA
>JAJYKH010000231.1:4152-5099 GCA_021788685.1 Deltaproteobacteria bacterium
TCCGCCTAGAGAGGGTCATGGGCGAAGCAAGCGATCATGCGGAGCCTCACTCAGCCGAACGGCTTTCCCATGCCTCCCATCACTTTCTCTGTACCTGCAGGATGGCGAGCATCACTGGCAGGATGATCAGGACCAGGGGAAGCTGCACGGTCAGCCCGGAGATGATCGCAATGGCAAGAGGCTGCTGCATGGCGGAGCCCTGGCCGATCCCCAGAGCCAGCGGCATCAAAGCGAGAATGGCCGCCAACGTGGTCATGGCGATGGGGCGCATGCGATTTTTGCCGGCGGTGATGAAGGCATCCCTCCGGGGCAGATCCCTCGGCATGTCGTAATACTCCGAGACATAGAAGATGGCCACCTCGGTGGCAATGCCCACGATCATGGTCATGCCCATCATGGAGGAGATGTTCATTTCGGTTCCGGTCAGCCAAAGCCCCAGAAAAACCGCGGCAATGCCCAGGAGCGTGGTGAAAAGGATGACCCCGGCGATGCGGAAGCTTTCATAGAGATAGAGAAGGAGAAGAAAGACCAGGGCCACGGCGGCGGCAAATACCGCCATGAGCCCGGCGAAGGCAATCTGCTGCTGCCGGTAAAGCCCTCCAAGTTCATAATAGACCCCCTTCGGGATGAGACCGGGACGATCCAGGGCTTTCCTGACGTCGCGGATCACCGAGCCCATGTCCCGGCCGCTGATCCGGCCCGTAACGGCGATCATCCGTTTGAGATTATCGCGCGTGATCTCGGGCTGACCGGTGATCTCCTGGACGGTGGCTATCCGGTTGAGCGGGAACAGATGGCCATCCGGGGCCTGCAGCTGGAGGTGCTTCAGATCCAGCTCCGTGGCCCGGATATCCCGCGGAACCCAAACCCGCACCCCGATCAT
The DNA here is from genome assembly GCA_021788685.1 of Deltaproteobacteria bacterium. GTDB lineage: Bacteria > Desulfobacterota > Desulfobulbia > Desulfobulbales > UBA5123 > JAJYKH01. The sequence goes on from JAJYKH010000231.1 coordinate 5,036, forward strand.
CTTCGGGGCCTTTTCGACCTGGGTGGTCACCAGGCCGCTCAGCAGCCCTTGCACCATTTTGGTC
>JAJYKH010000232.1 GCA_021788685.1 Deltaproteobacteria bacterium
TTAGTCCCTCTTGCCCGAAGGGCTTAGAGGGACTTATCCAGCTTGCTGGGCAGCAAGCGCTGGCGGCCGCTATAGCAGCGCTATGCGGCCGCCAGCGATCGCGCGAAGATGCGGTGCCTGTGGCCGCCTATCCCTTATGGGGCGGTCAACTGGCCCCAGGCATACGAATGCATGCCCTGCAGCCGGAAGCCGTTCTGCTGGCAGAACAGGTCATCCTTGGCGCATTCCTCCTTGGGGATCCGCCGCCCCCAGATGGCGATCTCGAAGGTGCCGTTCCGGTACCGGGGGGCAACGGCGATCTCCTTGATCCACTTGCCCTCCTTGACCGGAAAGGCCATGTTCGTGCCGATTACTTTTTCCTTTCCCTCCTGGGGCGGGTAGAGGGTGACCCCGAGCCAGGGGCCGAATTCGGCCGTCTCCGTCGTCACGGTCAGGAGGAGGGAGCCATCCGCCGATCTGGTCAGGCTGTAGCCCATGGAGAAGACTGCCTCCCGGGCCCCGGCGGTGCCCGCTCCCCAAAGGAATATTCCGAGGGCCAGCAGAGCCAATTTTTTCATTTACCGTTCTCCTTGAAAAGGAAGATTGTCGGCCTCGCAAAAAGCCGTCAGACCGCCGGCCAGGTGTAAGCGATTGCAGGATGCCCCAGATCCCAGCGATTAGAGTCGGCAGCAGTGCCGGCAAGGAGGCCTGCGAGCTGGGCTGGTGCTCCGCGCGCAGGCCGATGACAAGGGAATGGGGTGGACTGTGGCCGCTTACGGGATTTCCTGCACCATTGTCGCTGATCTGCCTGGAGAAAGTCAAAACGAAGGCTAGGCGATCCTGTTCCGCCGCAGCGCGGATGGGTTGGAGCTTTTCCAGGGGCTCTTCCCACCATCTCATTTTTCAGGTGCATGCATGCTATACTTGACTGTGTGCGGCGGTCTTCGCGGTGGTGCCGATCAAGCACCGGAAATCGAAACGATGAGGCAGCAGCTTGAAAAGACAGGTGATCGTGATCTCGGCCCTGCTCCTGTTGTTGATGGCAGGCGGAGTCTACGCAAAACACGCCGTAATGACCAAAAAAGCGGATGGATATACGATCGGGGCATCGTTCGAGAAGGCTCCCCCGGCCACCGGCGCTAACGTGCTGTTGATCACGGTAAAGGATGGTTCGGGAAAGAAGGTTGCCGATGCCACAGTCGAAGTGGAATACTTCATGGCCCGACAGATGATCCCTACCGGAAAGTCCATTGAGATGCCCCACATGGGAACGAGCGCTACGGCGGCGCCCAGTGGCGCGGGCTACAGGGCAGGGCTTGATTTTTCCATGCCCGGGCGATGGCATGTGGTGGTCAAGGTGAACCAGAAGGGAAAAACCGCCAAGGCGGATTTCCCTATCCAGGTAAGATAACCTCCTAAACTCGTGGTTGAATCCGACTGCCGGCAGGGGCTCTTTCCCTTCGGTCCGCATCCGCTCCGGACCCCCCTGCAACCTCCGGCATGCGCTGCCCCATCGCTTCCAGCTTCCGCGCTTGGCCCCCTCCCCTTGGACTCGAAGCGGGCGCACCGGATCGCGGCTTGACGCCGTCACTTTTTGCCACCTACAATTTATTCTGTACCCATTCCACTCTCTCCAGAAAAAAGGAGGACCCCGATGAAAAGAAAACTGCTCACAACCCTTTCCGCAGCTTCTCTCTGCCTGGTCCCTCTTGCCGCCGGCGCCCAGACCGCCCAGCAGGGCGGGCAAGCCCAGTTCCAGGCCTTTCAGAAAGCCCAGCAGCAGCATTGGACCAAAACCGCCGACCAGCGCCAGCAGGTGATGATCAAACAGCATGAGCTGGCGGCCACGATACTTAACCCCAAGAGCACCGAAGAGGAGCTGCTCAAAAAGCAAAGGGAGCTCCAGGATGCCCGGGACGGCCTGGAGAGGGAGCAGCTGACCTTCGAGTATCAGATGAAGAAAAAGTACCCGGAGATCATGGAGTCCTACGGCATGATGGGGTACGGCATGGGCCGGGGGTATGGCATGGGTCCGGGAATGATGGGCGGCTACGGCATGGCCCCGGGAATGATGGGGTACGGCTTGGCGCCCAGGTGGCCCGGCAGCGGCCAGGGGCCGATGGGACCGGGCATGATGGGCGGCCGCGGCCCGGGGATGATGCAAGATCAAGGCGGCATGATGGGCCCCGGTTCCCCGGGCGGCCAGGGGATGCCCCAGGGACAGGGGCAGTAGCCTGACGGGATGGAAGCGTCTCCTCGTTGTCCAGGTGGCCAATTCACCTGCCCCATGCACCCGGAGGTCGTTCAGAAGCGTCCTGGCCCATGCCCCACCTGCGGCATGGCCCTGGAACCGATTGCTCCGGCGGCCGCCCGCCTCGAATATACCTGCCCCATGCACCCGGAGGTCGTCCAGGACCATCCGGGCTCCTAACACAAGTGCGGCATGGCCCTGGAACCGCGGACCATCGCCCCCGAGCAGGAGGAAAAGAGCCCCGAGTACGACTCCATGCGCAGGCGGTTCATCGTCGGCGTGATCCTGACCGTGCCGCTGGTGATCATCGCCATGCGGGAGTGGCTGCCGGGCGGCGGGTTTATCGAAAACCTGCTCCCGCCCAGACCGCTCGGCTGGCTGGAGCTGGCCCTGGCCACCCCGGTGGTGCTCTGGTCCGGCTGGGTCTTTTTCGTGCGGGCCGTGCAGTCGGTGCTCAACAAGAGCCTCAACATGTTCACCCTGATCGGCCTGGGGGTGGCCGTGGCCTATCTCTACAGCCTGACCGCGGTGCTCTTTCCGGAGATCTTCCCGGCCATCATGCGCGCTCCGGACGGCTCCGTGGCTGTCTATTTCGAGGCGGCGGCGGTGATCGTCACCCTGATCCTGCTGGGCCAGGTCCTGGAGCTTCGCGCCCGCAGCCGGACCGGCGCCGCCATCAAGGCCCTTCTGGGGCTCGCCCCGAAAACGGCGCGGAAGATCGAGGCGGACGGCGGCGAGGTCGATATCCCCCTGGCCAGCGTCCAGGCCGGGGACGTGCTCCGCATCCGGCCGGGCGAGAAGGTGCCGGTGGACGGAACGGTGGTGGACGGCGCCAGCTCCGTGGACGAGTCGATGATCTCGGGCGAGCCGATCCCGGTGCGAAAGCAGCCGGGCGACCGGGTGATCGGCGCCACGGTCAACGGGACCGGCGGCCTCACCATGCGGGCGGAAAAGGTGGGCAGCGACACCCTGCTCGCCCAGATCGTCCGGATGGTGGCCCAGGCCCAGCGGAGCCGGGCCCCGATCCAGAGGCTGGCGGACATCGTGGCCGGCTACTTCGTGCCGGCCGTCATCGGCATCGCCCTGGCCGCCTTCGCGGGCTGGTACGCCCTTGGCCCGGAGCCGCGCCTGGCCCATGGGCTGATCGCGGCGGTCTCGGTGCTGATCATCGCCTGCCCATGCGCCTTGGGGCTCGCCACCCCCATGTCCATCATGGTGGCCACCGGCAAGGGCGCCACCCTGGGGGTGCTGTTCAAGAATGCCGAAGCCATCGAGACCCTGCGCACCATCGATACCCTGGTGGTGGACAAGACCGGTACCCTCACCCTGGGCAAGCCGAAGCTGACCGGGGTGGCGGCGGCTGCCGGCCTGGGCGAAGAGAAGCTTCTCCAGCTCGCGGCCAGCCTGGAAAAGGCGAGCGAGCACCCCCTGGCCGCGGCCATCGTGGCCGGGGCGGCCGAGCGGGGCATCCGGCCGGCCGAGGCGGCCGCTTTCGAGTCGCACACCGGCAAAGGGGTTTCCGGCACCGTCGACGGGACCAGGGTGCTGCTCGGCAATCGCACGCTGATGGAGGATTTTGCCATCGACACCGCGGCGCTCGCCCACCAGGCCGAGGAGATGCGCCGGGAAGGCCAGACGGTGATGTTCGTGGCCGGCGATGGCAAGCCCGCCGGCCTGCTCGCGGTATCCGACCCGATCAAGGAGACCACGCCGGAGGCCATCCGCCAGCTCCACAAGGAAGGGCTGCGGGTGGTGATGCTGACCGGCGACAACCCGGCCACCGCCGAGGCCGTGGCCGCCAAGCTGGAAATCGACCAGGTGATCGCCGAGGTGCTGCCCGATCAAAAGGCGGAGGCCGTGAAGAAGCTCCAGGCCGAGGGGCGGTTGGTGGCCATGGCCGGCGACGGCATCAACGACGCGCCCGCCCTCGCCCAGGCCCAGGTGGGCATCGCCATGGGCACCGGCACCGACGTGGCCATGGAATCGGCCGGGATCACCCTGGTCAAGGGCGACCTCACCGGCATCGTGCGGGCCCGGAAGCTCTCCCGGGCCACCATGGCCAACATCAAGCAGAACCTCTTCTTCGCCTTTGTCTACAACGCGCTGGGCGTGCCGGTGGCGGCCGGGGTGCTCTACCCCTTCTTCGGCCTCCTGCTCTCGCCCATCATCGCGGCGGCGGCCATGAGCCTCTCCTCCGTCTCCGTGGTCACCAACGCCCTCAGGCTGCGGCAGGCGAGGATCCCCTGAGGGGAAAGCGCACCATCCGCCGCGCGATCAATTCTCCCTTCAACAGAGGCACAGGGCCGTGGATTGGCAACGGCAGCTGGCGGAAGTTACGACCGGGGCGATCGTCCACTTCGACACCGGGGGACCTCTGCCCGGGCCGCTCGATTTCAAGGGCCGCGAGGCGCTCCTGCTCATCGAAGCCTCGGATCAACTCGACTGGCAGGGTGACGCCCACGCCAACCTGGCAGAGGTCCACGCGGCGGCCGGTCGGGCCGACGAGGCAGCCCGCGCCTGGGCCCGGGCGGTCGAGCTCTACGAGCGCAAGGGGGACCTCGTCGCCGCGGCACGGGCCCGGGCGTCGGCCGATCTCGACACCAGCGGCAGCGACCTCGGTACCGGCGGGGCGGGCCCCGGACCCGGCCAAGCGGACCTCGCGATCAGCGGGGCGAGCCTCGGAGCCGGCGAGGCGGAGCTCGGGGCTGGCGGAACAGGCAGGCTCAGCCGGCTGGTCTGAGGGCTCCCTGCCCCGAGCGGCAGGCCGCTCTCGCGCGCGCACGGTCCCCGGTCGGGCGCAGCTCGCCGAGGTCAGGGGAGC
>JAJYKH010000233.1 GCA_021788685.1 Deltaproteobacteria bacterium
CGATGGGATGGATGGGATGGAGCTTGGTACAACCGTAGGTCGGGTTAGCAAGGCGTAACCCGACGCTTATGGCTGGGTGCCCTGCCATGTCGGGTTACGCCCTGCCGGGCTAACCCGACCTACCGCCCCGTGTGGCCGAACCCCCCGTCCTGCCTGGCTGTGGCGTCCAGCCCGGCGCAGACGCTGACCGCCGCCCGGCTCACCGGGGCAAGCACGAGCTGGGCGATGCGGTCGCCCCGGCGGATGGTGTAGGGCTCCCGGCCCAGGTTGATCAGGCCCACCCGCACCTCGCCCCGGTAGTCGGCGTCGATGGTGCCGGGGGCGTTGACCACCGTCACCCCGTGCTTCACGGCGAGCCCGCTCCTCGGCCGCACCTGGATCTCGTAGCCCGGCGGAATGGCCACCGCCAAGCCGGTGGGGAGCAGCCGGATCTCGCCCGGGGCGAGGGTCACCGGCTCAGTGACCGCCGCGGCCGCGTCCATGCCGGCGGCCAGCTCGGAATGATAGGCCGGCAGGGGCAGGTCGGCGCAGGCGGCCGGATCGAGCCAGCAGAGCCGGAGCGGGACTTCCGCGGGGCGGGAGAAGGCGGTCACCGGAACAGACTCCAGTCGATGTCGTCGTGGCCGAGCGGCCCGAGGGCGGTCAGGGCGAGGTCCCGGGCGGCGAAGAGCTTCTCCGCCAGCCGGGCGATCTCGGCGGCGGTCACCTGCTCCAGGCCGGCCGCCGCTTCCGCCAGCGGGATCTCCCGGCCGAAGCAGATCTCGTTCCGGGCAAGCCGGGTCATCCGCGCCTCCATGTTGTCGGCCGCGAGATAGAGGCTGCTCGTGGTGTATTCCTTGGCGTTGGCCAGCTCCTCGGCCATCACCGGCTCCCGGGTGATGCGGCGCAGCTCCTCGTGGATGACCCCGATCACCTGGTTCACCGCCTCGCGGTCGGTGCCCAGGGAAACGGCCAGGCTGCCGGAATCCTCGTAAAAAGCCAAGTCCGAGCCCACCGAGTAGGCCAGGCCCCGGTTCTCGCGGATCTCCTGGAAGAGCCGCGAGCTCATGTTGCCGCCGAGAATGGTGTTGAGGAGGATCAACTGGTAGCGCTCCGGGGCGTGGCAGGGCAGCGCATAGGTGCCGAGCACCAGGTGCACCTGCTCCAGGTCCCGGGAGTGGACCTTCCGCACCGGGGGCTGCGGCACCGGCGCCACCCGGGCCAGCTCCGCGCCGCCCGGGGCGAGGCCGGCCAGGGCCTCCTCCCACAGCCGGCAGAAGGAATCGTGCTCGACGCTGCCCGCGGCGGCGACGAGGATCCGCCCCGGCACATAGAGCCGCCGGACGTAATCGCCGAGCTTGTGGGAATCCATGGCCTGCACCACCTCGCGGGAGCCCAGCACGGTGTTGCCCAGCGGGTGCCGGCCCCAGAGCTGGGCCGCGAACAGGTCCTGGATCTGGTCGTCGGGGGTGTCCTCCACCATGCAGAATTCCTGGAGGATGACCTGCCGCTCCCGCTCCACCTCGATCTGGGCGTAGCGGGAATTGAGGAGGAGATCGGCGTAGAGGCCGATGAGCTGGGGGAGGTTCCGGTCGAGGACCGAGGCGTAGTAGCAGGTGGACTCCTGGGTGGTGAAGGCGTTGGCGAGGCCGCCCAAGGCGTCGAGCTCGATGGCGATCTGCCGGGCGGAGCGGCCCGGGGTGCCTTTGAAGAACATGTGCTCCACGAAATGAGCGGTGCCGTTGTTCAGGTCGTGCTCATCCCGGGCGCCCACCTCCACCCAGATCCCCACGGAAACGGTGCGGGTGTGGGGGATGCGCTCGCTCACCACCCGCACGCCGTTGGGAAGGACCGATTTACGGTACATGGACTCGGAGCCGTCTCGGAGTAGGTCTTGAGGGATTGCTTGCAATCTGAGAGCCGGCAAACGGTCACAGGTGCCGCAGATGCGCGAAAGAGGCCTGCCCGCTATACATCCGTATGCGGGCAGGCCGATGACAGGCGCCGATGCGGTGCCTGTGGCCGTTTGCCTAGGAAGTGACTTCGTCCAGGGCGGCTTTCCGACTCAGCCGGATCTTGCCCTGGGCGTCGACGTTGAGGACCTTCACCATGATCTCCTCGCCTTCCTTCACCACGTCGGTGACCTTCTCGACGCGGCGGCGGTCCATTTCGGAGATGTGGACCAGGCCGTCCACCCCGGGGAGGATCTCGACAAAGGCGCCGAAGTCCATGATCTTCCGGACCAGCCCCTTGTAGATCTTGCCCACCTCCGCCTCCTGGGTAAGGCTCTTGATCCGCTCCACCACCGCGGCGGCCACCTGGGCGTTCGGCGAGAAGACCTGCACCTTGCCGGAGTCCTCCACGTCGATCTTGACCCCGAACTCGGCGGTGATCCCCTTGATGACCTTGCCCCCGGGGCCGATCAGGTCCTTGATCCGGTCGGGGTTGATCATGAGCTCGAAGATCTTGGGGGCGAACTCGGAGAGCTCCTTGCGGGACTCGGTGATGGTCTTCGCCATCTCCCCGAGGATGTGGAGGCGGCCGGCCTTGGCCTGGGCCAGGGCGCGGGCCATGATCTCCTTGGAGACGCCCTCGATCTTGATGTCCATCTGGAGGGCGGTGACCCCCTCCCCGGTGCCGGTCACCTTGAAATCCATGTCGCCCAGGTGGTCCTCGTCACCGAGGATGTCGGAGAGGACCACGATCTCGTCGCCATCCTTGATGAGGCCCATGGCCACGCCGGCCACCGCCTTTTTGAGCGGCACGCCCGCGTCCATGAGGGCGAGGGAGCCGCCGCACACCGTGGCCATGGAGGAGGAGCCGTTCGATTCGAGCACCTCGGAGACCACGCGGATGGTGTAGGGGAAGCTGTCGTCCTTCGGCAGCACCGCCCGGAGGGAGCGCTCGGCGAGCGCCCCGTGGCCGATGTCCCGGCGGCTGGGCCCGCGCATGAACCGCACCTCGCCCACGCAGTAGGGCGGGAAGTTGTAGTGGAGCATGAAGGGCTTGGTGGACTCGCCGTACAGGGATTCCACCTTCTGCTCGTCGGCGGTGGAGCCCAGGGTGGCGGTCACCATGACCTGGGTCTCGCCGCGGGTGAAAAGCGCCGAGCCGTGCGTGCGGGGGAGCACCGCCACCTCGCTCGCGATGGGCCGGATCTCGTCGAAGCGCCGGCCGTCAATCCGGGCCTTGTCCTTGACGATCCGGGCGCGCATCATCGACTTGTTGAGATCGTGGAGGATGGCCTTCACCGCCTTGGGATCGGCCCCGCCCTCGCCGGCGAGCTTGGCGACGACCCGCTCCTCGAGCTGGTGGTAGCGGTCGCTCCGCTCATGCTTTTTGGCGGTGGTGATGACGCTCTGCATCTCGTCTGTGGCGAACGCCGCCACCTGCGCCTCCAGCTCATGGTCGACCGGGACCGGCGCCACCTCCCACTTGGGCCTGCCGAGGGCCGCCCGCAGCTCCTCCTGCAGGTCGAGGATCGGCTGCAGACCCCGGTGGCCGAAGAAGATCCCTTCCAGGACCTCGTCCTCGGAGAGGCTGTCCGAGCCGCCCTCCACCATGACCACCGCGTTGCGGGAGCCGGCCACGATCAGGTTCAGCCGGGAGACGTCGAGCTGATCCTTGGTGGGGTTGAGGATGTACTGGCCGTCGATGTAGCCCACCCGGACCCCGGCAATCGGCCCGTGGAAGGGGATCTCCGAAACGGCAAGGGCGGCGGAGGCGCCGACCATCGCCAGGATGTCGGGGTCGTTCTGCTGGTCCATGGAGAGGACGGTGGCGATCACCTGGGTCTCGTTGCGGTAGCCGTCCGGAAACAGCGGCCGCAGCGGCCGGTCGATGAACCGGGCCGAGAGGGTCTCCTTCTCGGTCGGCCGGCCGATCTCCCGCCGGAAATAGCTGCCGGGGATCCGCCCCACCGAGTAGAACCGCTCCTGGTATTCCACGGTGAGGGGCAGGAAATCCACCTCCTCCCGGGGCTCCTTGGCGGCGGTGGCGGTGACCAGCACCACGGTCTCCCCGTAGGTGACCACGGCGGCGCCGTTGGCCTGCTTGGCGATTTTCCCGGTTTCGATCGACAGGAGCCGACCACCGATTTCTGCTTCGACCTTTTTCATTCACACTCCTCAACGTGGACTGCATTCAATGGCGAAAAACGGCCGGCGCCCGCGCCGGCTGGGCGCCCCCCGCGACTTTTCCCCGCAGGAAACGACCTCGACAAACGCTCGGAACCACCCAAGAGCGGACCTCTCCGCCCCAGGCCGCGCGGCCGGAGACAGGAGGACCCGCGGCAGCTACTTCCGGATGCCGAGCTCCTGGATCAGGTTGCGGTACCGGTCCATGTCCTTTTCCCGCAGGTAGTTCAGCAGGCGGCGGCGCTGGCCGACCAGCTTGAGCAGCCCCCGCCGGGAATGGTGGTCCTTCTGGTTGGATTTGAAATGCTCGGTGAGATACCCGATGCGCTCGCTCAGGAGCGCCACCTGGACCTCGGGAGAGCCGGTGTCCTTCTCATGGGTGCTGAACTTCTGGATGATTTCCTTTTTCTTCTCGGCCTGCATTGCCACGGTCCTACCTCCTCACTGTCGTTGACTCATTGGGGCCTGGCCGGCGCCGGTTGGCCCTTTCTCTTCCGATTGATCGATTGTATGCACAACTTCGGCCACCGTCAAATGGTGGCGCAGCAACAGAGCGCGTGCCGGCCCCGAATCCTGCAGCTCGGCGCCGGGCAGCGCATTTGTAACGGAAAATGGCCCGCTTCGCAAGCGTCTTAAGGCCGCGAGGTGGGCGCCGCACCCCAGGCAGCGGCCGATGTCGGCCGCGAGCGTCCGGATGTAGGTCCCCTTGCTGCAGACCACCCGGATGGCCAGCCGGTCGCCGTCGAGGCCGCCGCTCGCCAGCTCCCGGATGAAGATCCGGCGCGGCTCCTTGCCCACCGCGATTCCCTTGCGGGCGTAATAATAGAGCGGCCGCCCCTCGTGCTTCACCGCCGAGAAGGCGGGAGGGGCCTGCAGCTGCTCGCCCCGCAGAGCGGCGAGGCACGCCTCGATCCGTTCCGGGGTGATGCCG